>JAAXUU010000220.1 GCA_013335845.1 Actinomycetota bacterium | reverse complement strand
ATTCATCGCTGCAGCTCCCGCATGAACACCCTTCATCATGCTCTATGGTGTTCATCCGCTCAAATTCCGCCTGCACCAGATCGATACGCATGTTCACGGCTTCGGCATGAGCCCAAAGTCCTTCTCGATTCGCGATGGTCGTGATCGCTTCAGCGTCTTGAACGAGTGCAGGCAGCGTATAGGAGATCACGGAGGAGCGCTTCACGAAAGCATCGACGGAAAGCGGGCTCGAGAACCGTGCCGTACCACCCGTTGGAAGCGTGTGATTGGGACCCGCGACATAATCGCCCACGCTCTCGGGGGTGTACTCCCCTACGAAGATAGCGCCGGCGTTACGAATCGCGCCCAGAAGTTCCATCGCGTCGATGACGTGGAGTTCGAGGTGCTCGGGTGCGATGGTGTTGATGGTCGCTATCGCCGAGGCGAACGACGGGCAGACCACCGCAAGTCCACGGTCTAAAAGCGCAGTACGCGTGATGTCTTCACGAGGGGATTTCGCCAGAAGCGTTTCGAGGCATTCCTCTACTTCTTCGACGAATTCCTCATCGAAGGTGACGAGGTAACAGCTTGCCTTGGGGTCGTGTTCCGCCTGCGCCATCAAGTCGATCGCGACGAGCTCCGGCTCGGCCGACATGTCGGCCAGAATGCACACCTCGGAAGGACCGGCGATCATATCGATACCCACATCACCCGATACGAGCTTTTTGGCGGCCGCAACGTAGGCGTTTCCGGGACCGGTGATCTTGCAGACGCGCGGGATGGATTCGGTGCCATAAGCGAGTGCGGCGATCGCGTGTGCGCCACCTACCCGATAGACTTCGTCGACGCCGGCGATACGCGCGGCAGCCAAGGTGCAGGGGTCGATCGTACCACTCACACTGGGCGGTGCGACCATGACGATCTTCTCGACACCGGCTACTTTGGCCGGAATCGCGTTCATGAGCACAGTCGAAGGATACTGGGCGCGCCCACCGGGTATGTAGATGCCGACGCTGTCGAGCGGCGTCACCTTGCTCCCGAGAAACGACCCGTCCGGCCGCGTGGTGAACCATGACTGCGATTTGCTTCGGTCGTGGAAGTCCCAGATAGCGGACGCAGCGTACTCCAATGCTTCGATTGTCACGACGTCTATACTGTCATATGCGTCATCGATTTCCGAGTCCGGGACGCGGAACTCCGTGAGCGTCACGTGATCGAACTTCTCGGTGAACTCGAAAAGCGCCTCATCTTTGCGCTTGCGGACTTCCCCGACGATAGCTGCGGTCGCGGTGAGTACGTCAGGGTCGAGCACTCCCTCACGCTCGAGGACCGACTCGTCGAATACCCGGCCTTCTTCCAAAACGATACGACGCATCATCTCAGTTCTCCTTCGAAATCAGGGGATTCCCACCACCGGCGATGGGAGCCGACGGAATCTTATCTGCAGCTATCATGTTGAGTTTGTCGGCGAGGTCGCGGACGCGGACGTCCGTTCTGGCCGAGGATGGATTCGCTATGAAACGGGCGGTCGATTCGAGCACGTCACCGCAGATGCGCAGGTTGTTCTCGCGCAGCGTGGTGCCCGTCGCGGTGATGTCGACTATGACGTCGGCCATACCGATCAACGGAGCCAGCTCGATATTGCCCTGCAATTTCACGATTTCCACTTGGATACCGATGGAATCGTAATAATCCTTCGTGATGTTGGGATATTTGGTCGCCACACGCAGCACACCGAGACTGCGATAGCTCTCCTCGGCGGCACCTGCCGCGGAAGCCGGCTCGGCCACGACGAAACGGCAACCTCCGAACTTGAGGTCCACCATCTCGATCACCTCGAGAGCAGCCTCCTCGACGGAATCCTTGCCGCTTATCGCGCAGTCGGCACCTCCGTACGCTGTGAATATCGGCGCGTCGGTCGGACGGACGATGATGAACTCGATGTCCCCGTTACAGATACGCAATTGGCGACCGGGATTCTCCATTCCGGTCGTGTCCAAACCCGCGAGCGTGAGCATCTCGACGGATTCGGGATAAAGGGAACCCTTGGGGACGGCGATGCGTAGAGGTCTTGTGCTCATGATCGACCCTCTTCTCCGATAAGTTCTGTCACTGCGCCGGACGGGTCCGCTTCATATGCGTATCCGATACCGCGTCGCCGAGCTTCACCGACAAGGTCGCTTGTGGCACTGATGCACACGCGCAAGCCGTTCTTCCGCATATTCGCTGCAGCTATGAACACCGCACGCATATCGGGTCCGCCGACCAAGGCATCGGGGGCGATGGCCCGTACTTTGCTTCCCTGTTCGGCCAAGGCCGCCATGACACGCTCGAGCCCGAACGCGAAACCCGCAGCCGAAGCTGTGCGCCCATAAGCCTCGAGCATGCGGTCGTAGCGGCCGCCGCCTCCAAGGGAAACCCCGAGCCCGGGGGCATAGGCCTCAATGACGAGACCGGTGTAGTAGTCGAACGAACTCATGACCGAGAAATCCACTACGACGCTGTCTGTAACACCGACGGCCTCGAGCAGGTCCCACGTCTTTATGAGGGAATCGAGTCCATCGGGACAACCGATGCTCTCGACCATTTCCTTGCATTCGACGATGGCTTGTCTTCCACCGCGGATACGAGGCAGGCGTGCAAGCGCTGAGCCGAACCCCGATGTTATACCTTCACGCGCCGACAAGTGATCGATCTCAACCAGATTCGAGCTGTGAAAAGCGGAAAGCACGGCTTCGTTCCAGTCTTTATCCATGTTCGCGCCCTCGATGAGCGCACGTAGCACACCGACCGTGCAGATAGCTACGGTGAATTCCTTGAGACCCGTCGCACGGAGCGCCTCGACGAACAGAGCTATCACCTCGACGTCAGCGTAGACACCCGAAAGCCCGATGGATTCGATGCCCAATTGAGTGAACTCACGGGCCTGGGCACGTAAGGATTCCTCTTCACGGAATACCGGTTCGACATACCGGAAGCGAAAGGGGCCCTCTTCATCGCTGAGCCGGCTCGCGACCATGCGTGCGATGGGAAGGGTCACATCGGGACGGAGCGCCAACAATCTACCGTCTGAATCGAAAAGCGAAAGCGGCGTCTGTCCCAAACCGCCACCGGCTTGCAGGACATCGAGCACTTCGAGTGTGGGCGTTTCAATAGGCATATATCCCCATGACGCGAAGCAGTCCTGCACGCGTTCTTTGATGGACTCTCTCCATAATGCCTCTCCTGGAAGCACGTCCCGAAACCCTCTGGGTGTAACCGGAATCATAGGTACCCTTTCAAAATCACTTTAGTACAGTAGAGTAGTAGAGTGAAGTATAGCAGCACTGCCTTCTACGTCAAGCCGGAGCATTCGAACGGTAGGTCAGGCAACGACGATGCAGCCTCTCTCGTCACCGAACAAACCTCGGACCTTCACGATGAGGTCATCCGATCGAGAATTGACACTTATCGGCAACTCAGATCTGAACTTCCTCCCGTCCTCCTGTTCGATGACCAATGAGACCCTG
>JAAXUU010000033.1 GCA_013335845.1 Actinomycetota bacterium | reverse complement strand
GCGGCTTTCCGTGACTTGCAGAAAATCATGCAGTCATCGGCGTAGCGAACGAAGTGATGTCCCCTTCTCTCCAACTCCCTATCCAACTCGTTGAGCATGATGTTGGACAGGAGCGGCGAGAGCGGTCCTCCTTGTGGCATTCCGACCATCGTCTCCTCGTAGCGCCCTTTGACTATGACTCCTGCATGCAGGTATTTGTGGATGAGCGAGACGACCCGCCCATCTGTCACGACCTCCGAAAGAATCTGGATGAGTCTGGACTGACATACCGTGTCGAAGAACTTCTCCAAGTCCATGTCGACGACATAGGTGTAGCCGTCATCGACATTTTCCTGACAAGCACTAAGGGCATCATGCGCACTTCGTTTAGGTCTGAATCCGTAACTGTGCTCTGAGAACTGCGGTTCGAACAGCGGGGACAACACTTGGCAAATAGCCTGCTGGATCACACGGTCGATCATCGTCGGTATCCCGAGTTTCCTTACCTTACCCTTCTCTTTCTTCGGGATTTCCACCCTTCGCACTGGCGTTGGGGTGTACTTTCCCGCGAGCAATCGCCCTATAAGTTCGTCAGCGTTTTCTTGGAAATAGTCGTGAAGTTCATTCACTTCCATCTTGTCGATTCCCGCTGCACCCCTATTCGCCCTCACCTTCTTATACGCTTCGCGTAAATTGGGTTTGGACACGATTCTTTCGAGCAAGCTCTTTGATTGGTGCATATTGATGGTTTCGTCAAGGGTTATCCCTTGGGTGTCGGACGCCGCTATATACCCTCCCTGTTCCGCAGGTACTCTCCACAGCTGGCCTTCATAGAATTGCATTTGAAGTTGTCTGTCCTTCTCTACACCCAAAGGTAACCTCCCTTCTACTTACATCGTTAACGGTTCGGCCCTTCCCCAAGCGAATCGATGCTTGGGTACTATGGCCTCGGCTGACTTCTCACGGCAAGCTTTACTCCACGACCTCATACGCTATGTTTCAGTCGCGTCCGTGAGACCTCCCGAGGTAAGCCACGTTTCTTTCCCTCCATCCACCTGCCGCATTTACGTCATGGAAATCCGAATAGTCTTTGGGCTTCGACTTGTACAGCAGCCTTACCCATCCATGTGCGCCTGATGCGGTTTCTGTTCGTCAGGCCAGAGGTTTGCCGCAAGCTTCCTTCGGATTCCACCTCGCGATGGACACCCTTGCCTTAGGCTATGCACTTCCCGCTATCAGGGCGTGCTCGGGACTTCCACCCGTTAGAACGCACCCATGCTGGGCGCACCGGAAAGAAGCCGTTACATGCGCATAGCACATGACGGCTTCTCCACTAGCAACATGCCGTACGTAGCATAGGGCTAAAGAACGCAATCAATCATGGTGTTCAATCGCGTTCCTCCCCGCCTAAGCGGCTACCAGCAATTAACTACCTTATGCTGAGCTGGGTGTACCCAAATCGCTGTACCAGGACACATAATCTCGCAGTTGTAGCAAGTTTGACAGTCTTCAGGATACTTAATAATAGGCGTCTTGTTTTCTGGGCTCTGCCAACGTAGAACATCCTTCGTACAGATTTCGGTGCAGGTTCCACACTGAAGGCATTTATCCCTGTCGATGTTATTGATCACAATGTCTCCTTCAATAGAGTAGCGTATTTACCAATAGAGGATGCTATGCCGTGATAGTACGCACAACAGCATTGAGACCCTTAGTGGCGTCCGGTTGTACAGGAAACTCGTCGAAGGGAACATTTCGATATGACTTATTTGGCTTTCCGTCAGCACCCTTGGTCCACTCGATCCATTTCAGCCACTCACCATCCTTGCGCTCGGGATAATCCATGCGTAGGTGGCATACACGGGTTTCCTTGCGGTCGATAGAAGCAAGCAGATGCAGCTCGGCAATATTGACCATATTGCGTGCCTCGTAGAACTTTATGAGCTCATGAGAATCGTCAATACTGACTTGATTAAGAAGAACCTGGCACTCACGACAAACAGCCAACGCAGCAGTCAGAGATTCCTCGGTCTTCAAAAGGCCAACGCGATAATCGAATACCTGGCGCTGAAGCTTAGTAATAAGTTCATTTGCGGACAAAGTGCCCTTACGACCAAGAATCACGTTAGCATTTGCGAGGATGCCAGCAATTTCCGAATCGGCAAGAGTTACATCAGCAGCACTGCCTAGATACTCTGCTGAGCTGGTGCCTGACTGAATGCCTGTCCACAAACCGCGCTGACTCTCAACACCCTTAATCTTGCCAGGGTCGGTAGATACGGCAACAGAAGCTGCAAAGAGGCCAGGTAGGTCAGTCTTACAGTTAACATCGGTAACGATGGCGCCGATGATTCCGAAGGAATTCGCAGTAAACTTCTGAGGAGTTTCGACCAAGTCGAAACCGATGTCGGCGAAACGATCCTCGTTTGTGCGCTGCCAACTACCAGGGGACAGGAAGGGTAGCCAATGTTCGTTCTGACCAACTTCGCCAAAGACCTCGGTTTTACGGTTGCAGAAAATGGGACCGCGGCCAGCAGCCACTTCCATAGCCATGCCGCGAGTAGAATATGCTACGTTACAACCACAACCACGCTCGGGATCGATAGACCACATGAAGTCTTCGCCATTAACGTTCTCGAGGATACTGCCCATCTCACACAGTATTGAGCCCCCTTCCAGCATGTAACCAACAGGGTCAACATCGAAGGAGTTGAACTCAAGATTATTCAATCGGCCGCCAGCGTCATAAACCAGCTGATAGCCATCGCCGGTCTCAATTTCAGTAATAGCATGTTGACCCTTAAAGGTGCACTGGCCAGTCGCAACGATAGTGGCTTTTGCGCGAATTGCTACTGCATTCCCGTTTGTACGATTAACACCTACAGCACCAACTACGCGGTCGCCTTCCTTAAGAAGTTCGGTTGCCATGGTTTTGGAGAAGTACTTAACGTCTTCGTAATCCTTAACCTGATCCATGTAGCAGCAAACGGCAGCCTTTCCACAAACGCGGTCGGTACCGGTACTATCAGTATAAGCAGTGCCGCCAGAGATCTTAAGCTCAACGTTACCGTCAGAAGTCAAACGACCAGGGGCCATATAGGCAAGACCCATTGAGTTTATCTTGTCGAGACGTTCCTTAGACTTGGAAAACATGTCATACCAAATGTCCTGACGGCTCAGGTAGTCGGCGTCTCTTACAACTTCTTCAAGAGTTGCATCAAGATCGTCGCCTTCTTCAGGAAGTACATACGCACTCGTACCAAGCGTAAGCGATGCGACAGACGAATGACCAATAGCGCCCTTATCCATAACAGCAATGTTGGCAACACCTTTCTCATGAGCAGTCATGAGAGCCCAAAGACCTGCATAACCAGAACCGATGATAAGAAGATCGGCATCTACAATTTCGCCATCAGCATACTCTTCACTCTTAAAAATAAGCGGAAGCGGCTTTGTTTTAACCTCGCCGGCTTGATCGGAACCGGGTTTTGTCTCCTGAGGTACACAACCGGTAACCGCCAAACCGGCAACTGCAGCGCCGGTTAGAAGCGCGCCCTGGAGGAAGCTACGCCTCGAGAGGCGCTGATCTAACTCCTTGGGATTGATTTGAATATTTTTAACCATTCTCATTCCTTTCCAATCCGATACCCCAAATAGTACGTGAATCGTTGAAGAATTATTTGGAAAGCAACTATTGATAACTACTTGCGATTATTGCCAACATCATTGCGTAGATGTGCGACAAATCATCCCCGGTAATCATCTATCCCTTTAAACGCCGCAAACGATTCGCGCAGCAGAATTCTATGAACTATTGGCGTATTAATGAAGTACTTTGCATTCAGCTGTAGCGAACTTTACATGTGCAACGCAATTAACATCCAGAGTCATTAAGCCGTGCAATTCAGCGCGAAGCACAGATTCTGAGATTTTTCATCTTACTCAATAAACTTCATATATTTAACAATGCTATCCCTATCGGGAATCCAATAACCGTAATCTAACGTATGAATCAGCTTCAACTTTCGAAGCTTTCCAACGCACTTGTTTATTGTAATTCTGCTAATGCCCAAGTAATCCGCTAGGTATTGCTGGGTCACGTTGGTATCGATAATCCTGATATCATCAATTTCGGCACCATAGCAAGAGTCAAGGTCTAAAAAGGCTCCACAAACACGACTGATTGCCGATTCATCAACTGAGTCCACATACATTCGGGCAGTAGACAGAAACTTTTTGGATAGGCTGCGCGCCATATATAAAGCTACTTTATGATTATCCATAAGTTCAAGAAGCTTGCTGCGCTCAACCAAGACTAACTGACAAGCAGTTTCTGCGGCAAAGGTTGCAGAGACGTTGACATAACCAAGAAAAATATCGCCTTCGCCAAAACTCCCTCCACTCTCAATAATCGCCATAATGGTTTTGTCGCCATCAGCATTTTCGGTATATCCACAGACGCGACCAGAGAGCACGTAATAGGAACCCGCCAAAGGAGTATCCTCGGTCACAATTATTGAATCCTTTTCGTAATTGATGAACGTACAAGTATCAAGGATTACATCCGGAATCAATGAGAAGTCGTAAATCCGAACATTGTCTCTACTGAACGTCATAATTTTACCCTTCTGTCCAATACTCCCACGGTCGAGAAAGATGACCGTGGGAGTATTCTTAAACAAAGGCATTACGCTTTAGTCAGAACACGCGGTCCTTGCCGCAAGGTAGCCGGTTGTCCAAGACAGGCCGTTGCCGCCGAGAATTGAAGAGTTAACCAAGCTGGTGCCGTACGTCGACTCACCACAAATGCCGCCCGCCGTCGTGAAGTTAGCGTACAAGCCAGGTATGGGCTTACCTTGATTGTTGACAACGCGAAGATCCTCATCTACGCGTAAGCCACACATAGTCTTACCAATGCGCGGACCGATCTTAGAGCCGTAGAACGGCGCCTCAACAACCGGATTGAGGAAACGTTTTGAATAGGGATAGGTAGTACCAGAGTCCTCTCCCTCAGCGCAGTTATCGTTCCATGTCTTCACGGAATCAGTCAGCACCTGCGGATCCATTCCCAGCTGATCGGCTAAGTCCTCAAGCGTGTCGGCTTTCTTAATACGGCCATCATCAAGAGCGTTTTGGAACTCGACGCGCCAGTCGGTGTTGAACAGGCTCTGCTCGCGAATTGGATCATCAGCAGTGGTCGGACGCCTCTCGCCCAGTGGCGGGTTGGCGATGCTCCACATGTAATCCTCAAACTTGCCATCGAAGATAGCATAGGCGCGATGTCCGATACGCGATGCCTGAACTTGCGTACGCGCGCGGTCCTCACCAGGTGAGTAGAACGGAATCTCTTTTTGTTGGTAGAAGACGCTGTCACCTGAAGAGAACTCGTCCCACTCGTAGAAGTTGCAGCGCTTACCACGGATGTCGATGTTAAGCCACGGCAGCTGGGTGAGCTGACGTGCACCCCAGAAGTATTTCCAATCGCCAGTTTCGTTGTCCTGCTCGGACTCCCAGGCACACCAAGAATCGATGCCCGACATATCTGCGCCAACACCTAGCGCCATGCGTGTGCATTCGCCCGTATGATAAGGCATAGGCCCGCCCATGACGGCTATCTCGTAGGCAGTCGGTATGTACTTTTTAAGCATGTCGGGGTTCATACCGATACCACCGGAGCACAAGATGACGCCCTTGTTTGCCTTGTAATACACCTCCCCATCAGGACCAGTAGCCTTGATGCCCACGACGCGATCGCCTTCGACTACAAAAGCTGAGCATGGAGTATCGAAGTGGAACTCGACACCAGCTTCCTCGCCGAATTTGTGGAACTTGTCGGTAATTTCCTTGAAGGACATGATTTTGTGTATTTCGCCCTTTGCAACAATCTGAGGTATGTAACCTGCACCGATGCAGGCAAGATTCGCGCCATGACCCTGCATCCAGTCGATGCATTCGCCAGCCGCTTCAGCCACGTTGCCAAAAAGGTCGTCGTCGATACTGAACTGGAAGTTCGGCTGCGCCCACCTGATGAAGTTGCCACGGTCGTACGGGAACTTCGGTACGGCAAACTCAAATGCCTTCTGTTCGGTACCAGTACCCGCCAAATTCACGAAGATGTTAGCGTGCTGCGTCGAACCACCGGGCTCCCCTTGCTTCTCCACGACGATGACGGAAGCGCCCTTATCACGCGCCAACAGTGCCGCAGCTAGACCGCCGCCGCCCGTACCCACAACTACAATATCGGCCTCTCCGTCCCAATTTGCAGGCGGCTCCTCCGGTGGAATGGGTTGTGCGCCCTCAAGAGTGGCAGTAGCACGAACACCGGGGGCTTTATACTCATCGACAGCAGGTGGAGTGCTCGCTACACCTGAGCCCGAAGAAGTCGATTCTGACTGACAACCCATCATACTCGCGGCTGCAGTCCCCACCGCAAGCACACCTGCACCCATCAGGAAACCGCGACGCGAAAATTTCATCTCATCACTCATTACAAAAACCTTCCCTCTCTATTTTCTTTAATCTCGCCTTGCTGGCGACTATGTAATTTTAAGTTCAATCGTACATCTAGTCAATCATACATGCATATATTTCACAAAATACTTTCTACCCTTTAAACCCTGAATGCTTATGCAACCAGGGTTTAAACTAGAACCGATTAGTATATGAATGATTACTTTGGCTCGAAATGTTTATACATTGTTTCATGCCACAGCGAAAGGCGCTTTTTATCGGCGTCAGAAATAGACGAATAGTATGCATCGGTAACGCCCTCAAGCGCAAGCCTTCCCTTTTCATAAACGCATTCTCCATCTGATGTAACAGTGGAAAGATAGGATCGCCGGTCGTCTTTTGATTGAACCAGATCTACTAAACCCGCATTTCTCAACGAACGAATGACGCGGGAAACAACGCTTGACTCGATTTCCAGCTTCCGGGCAATCTCAATAGTGCAATATGACGCTTGGCTAATCACCAAAAGCTGCAGAACTCGAAATTCACTCAGCGAAAGTTTGACTTCTTTAGCAAGTGCTAAAGTCCACAATTGACTAATGTATTTCAGCGCAATAATCCACGAAGGGGAAACAAAATTGCCGTCTTCCTTAAAATCAAGATCGGCTCTTTCAGAATCACCAACGTGCAAATAGAAAGCTTGGGAGTCAATCACCATGCCCCAATTAACACGTTCGTCTTCGAAAGTCTGCCAGAAATTAGCAAGCAAACTGTCGCGAATTGCATGAGATAACTTCTGCGCAAGTTCCCGTCCATCGCTCGTAAGCGTAATGAAGCACTTACGGTAATCATTTTTATTAGTTTCTTTTGAGATGTATCCGTTTTGTTCAAGTCGGGAAACAGCAATTGAAATTGTGTTCTTTTTTAAAAGAAGAAATCCCCGAAACTCAGAAAGTTCCATAGACCTATCAAGCATGAGAAGCTTCTGCAAAATACAATAATCCGTAATGGACATATTGCCTATGTGCAAAACGACCTCCTTGATAAGGTTATTGGTAATCACCAACACTCTCATAAACCGATACGTATACATTGATGATTGATTCAAGTAACCCCCTATATTTGCAATACGCCGAATTCCAGCTAATACCATGTCTTAATAATTCAATAGCGTCTTGAACTATCCTGATATACAATATCTCAATAAGAATACTAAAATTAATAGCATGGCAGAATGACACTTAAATGACAAAATAACGGCGGGCTAACCCTCATAGCGGGCTTTGATTACGAATAAAAAAAGCGGCCATAAAGGTCGCTTGTTTTTTATGGTGCGGGCGAAAGGACTTGAACCTTCATGAAGTTGCCTTCACATGGACCTGAACCATGCGCGTCTGCCAATTCCGCCACGCCCGCGTGCGAAAATGAATACTATCATGAGATTCGCGGTTTTGCACCTATCGTTTAAGCAAAAATCGCCGAATAATCCTCGGCGGCTACGATAGCGGGGTCTTTGCCTGGCCTTTACCCTGCCTTTGTCTGGTGTTTACTAGACGCCCCTTATCCGGTCCACATGATTTTCTCCTTGTTCAGGTGTACAGGGATTCACCCGAGTCCTACAATATACAAAGCATTTGAGCTCCTAATTGAACACGGGAATCGTAGCATCGGAGTACCTATGGAGCGACCGCTCATATTGAATCGCTATCGTCCGCTCGAAAAGAAAGCCCAGGGTGGCTTCAGCATCGTCGAGGTCGCATGGGACACCCGAATCCAGCGTCGCGTGGCGATAAAACGGATACCCCTCTCGAAAACATCACCTTCCCATACCCCCGGCCTTGCCGAGGCGCGAACCGCCGCGATGCTCTCGAATCCTTTCATCGTGCAAGTGCTCGATTTCGAAACCGACGCCGACGAAGCATTCCTCATCATGGAATATATCGACGGTTCCTCCCTTGCGGGCGTCATCGACCTGGAGGAGGGAATGCTCGACCTCGACGAAGCCGCGTGCGTGGTCGCTGCGATCGCAGAAGCACTGGAATTCGCACATGAGAACCAAGTCCTCCACCTCGACATCAAGCCCGACAACATCCTCATAGACTACAACGGTCGCGTGAAAGTGGCCGACTTCGGCATGGCGGAGCTTACCGGCATCGCCGGTTACGGGCAGGCGCAAGGTGGCACAATCGGCTACATGCCCCCCGAGCAGATAATGCGCACGGATCTCGACCGACGCACCGATGTCTGGGCCTTCGCATCCGTCGTCTACGAGATGCTCACCGGCGAGAACCCCTTCTGGTCGAACAACATCGAACTCTCACTCGAGACAATAGAAGAGGGAGACATCACTCCCCCGAGTGCGTTTCGCGACGACCTCGACCAAGGAATCGACGACGTCCTACTCACAGCCCTCTCTCCCGAGAGGGACACGCGTCAAAGTTCCATCGCCGAATTCGTGGATGAACTCCTACCCTTCCTAGGCGACGCGAAAGAAGGGCGCGCGGCCTTAAAAGATCTCCTCGCCCCTCAAGATACCGACGAAGACGAAGAAGCACTCGAACATTTGGGACTCTGGGACCGTATTAGCGATCGCACCCGTGAAAGCTTCGGACGTATCCTCTGCGCAGTCGTATGCGCGTGGATCGCATGGATGAGCGCATGGGGAGCAGCCTACCCCTTTGCGATAGTCGTCAGCCTCACCGCCTGCGTCGCAGTAGGTGGACTGCTGGCTCCGCAGCTCGGGGTCGCGCTTGCCTTACTCGCCTTCACTGTCGCGACGATACTGGGTGGTGCGCCACTTATCGGGACCGGTCTCATCATCGTGTCCATCGCTTGGTGGATATTCTTCGGACGCAGATCTATCGGAAATGCGTCGCTCCCCTTCGCTGCGCCTCTTCTCGGCTTCGTATCCCTAACTCCCGCGTTCCCACTTCTGTGCGGCTTCTGTCTGCCGGTCAAACGCGCATTCGCGGCCTCCCTCTTCGGAGGCTTGCTCATGATAGTCATTTCCGCATGCACCGGCTTCACCACTATCGCCAGGTGCGGCATCTCCTACAACGCCCCCAGCGGTTTGACCGAGCCGTTTATCGCCGTGGTGAGCAATCCCGCGAATTGGATAATGCTTGTAGGATGGGTTTTTGCTGC
>JAAXUU010000032.1 GCA_013335845.1 Actinomycetota bacterium | reverse complement strand
TCAAGGTCTTGCATGTTCCGGATATGATGAAGCTTCCCTGACTTCTCTTTCGACGACCGATCACTCCCAGATCGAGGATATCCTGCATCGACTCAATCGACGGCTGGAGAGCACCGGCATATCCATTTCCATACCTTCCCAACGTGTCGATGCTTTCGGAGTCGACATCGCCCAACTGGTGGCGGGCGAGAAGAAAGGTGGACTGACGTTTGCCCCCGAGGCCGGGACACAACGCTTGCGTGACATCATAAACAAGAACATCACCGAGGAGGACCTACTCACAGCGATTTCCTCGGCTTTCTCCGCCGGCTGGAGGCGACTTAAACTCTACTTCATGTGCGGTCTACCCGGTGAAACCGACGAGGATCTCATCGGTATGGGGAAGCTGGTAAGGCGCGCATATGAGACCGCTAAGGACTCCGTACCGAATCAGGAGCGGGGAAATGTACGGATGAGTGTTTCCTGCGCATTATTCGTCCCTAAACCGCATACGCCGTTCCAGTGGTGTGGGCAGATACCATCCGACGAAATCGAACGACGCATAGCGCTTATCAGAAGTGCCATGCCCGGTAAAGGAGTGGATTTCCATTGGCATGATTCATCCACTTCCTTCGTAGAGAGCACCATCGCACGGGGTGGTCGTGAAATGGGCGCTGTCATACTGCATGCATGGGAGAATGGCGCTCGTTTCGATGCGTGGCGCGAGCACTTCTCGCTTGCTTTCTGGACGGATGCGGCAACAAAAGCCGGGGTGTCCCTCGATGAGATCTCTGCCCGTTCTTTCGATCTTGCAGATCATCTCCCGTGGGAGCATATCTCCACGGGTGTTTCGATTGAATTCATGAAGGATGAGTACAGGAAAGCGTTCGAGGCGCAAACCACTCCCGACTGCACATTCTCGTCGTGCACCGACTGCGGTGTCTGCCCCACGCTCGATTGTGGAATCGTGTTGGGGGGTGGGACGCGTGGCTGATGGACAGTTCCGACTTCGCATCCGATACAAAAAAGGTAACCGCCTACGCTTCCTTTCACACCTCGAGCTTATCCGAGCGCAGGAGCGGATGATACGACGCGCCGATTTGCCGTATGCGGTAAGCTCGGGGTTCAGCCCGCGCATGAAGATCGCATTCGGGCCTGCTCTCGGCGTCGGAACCGCAGGTGATGAGGAGTATCTCGATCTATGGCTGACAAGATATATCGATGCCGATGAAGTGTTGACGCTGTTGAGGAAATCCTGCGTGACGGACCTGAAGCCCGATAAAGCTCGCTATATTTCACCGCGCGCAGATTCACTTGCGGCGGAGCTGACGATAGCGACATATGCAATGACCATAGACACAAGCACTTTGGGAGACGGCGCTGTGGATCGGATCGAGTCAGCTATCGCGGAAATACTTGCTCATGGGGAAATAGAAGTCGTTCGTAAGCACAAGATGAAGACCTTATCACTGGAAAGTCTTTTAGTCGGCATTCCACGGGTTATCTGTGGTCCGGATACCTATACCACTCTTGAAATATGCACACGTTCAAGCAATAATGGTTCGTTGCGTCCCGAGGTTTTCCTCGGGGAGATCGAGCGGATAGTGCAAATGGATATACCTGTCAGAAACTTGCTTCGTGAGCATCAATATGTTGAGACGAAACATGGTTTTGCAGACCCATTCGAGGTTTGAAATTCGCATATTTCTCGATTGGCATTTACGTCGGTACCACATAGTGGTATCCTCGTTGACTTGTGGGGTTTTCGCTGGTAGGATAATCCCTCGCATGTGTATATAAACGAAGGGCAAATATCAATGTACGCTATCGTATTTACTGGGGGCAAACAGTATAAGGTTGCCAAAGATGATGTGATCGAGATCGAGAAACTTCCTGCAGAAGTCGGGGATAAGGTTAATCTCGACGTTCTGTTCTTGGCAGACGGTGACAAGATCGTCGTCGATGCAGCGGCTCTTGCCAAAGCAACGGTTACTGCAGAGATTATCGATCAGTTCAAGGGCGAGAAGCAACTTGTATTCAAGTTCAAGAAGCGCAAGGGCTACAAGAAACTTCGTGGTCATCGCCAGAAACTGACGCGTGTCCGCATTATTGATATCTCAACTGCGGCACCGAAGGCGGCAAAGAAGACGACCACCAAGTCAACGGAAGCTTCCAAAGCTGACGCTGCGAGCGAATAGTAGTAGGGCAGGGATTTAAATGGCACATAAAAAAGGTCTAGGTTCTTCGCGAAACGGTCGTGACTCACAGGCAAAACGTCTTGGTGTCAAGCGCTTCGCAGGTCAAGTAGTGACCACGGGAACGATTCTCGTTCGTCAGCGCGGCACACATATCCACCCCGGTGAGAATGTCGGTCGCGGTTCGGACGATACCTTGTTCGCTCTGAAAAATGGCACGGTAGACTTTACGCATGGCGATAAGCGTAAAGTGCACATTCGCCCTACGGAGGCTTAAAGGTCTCTTGTTAGACGAAATAAGTGGAGCCCTCTACCTATATTGGTGGAGGGCTTTTGTTTATAATCGATTCAATACTTACGACTCCTAAGGAGTGACAGTGTTTATAGATCAAGTCAGGATACATGTACAAGCCGGTGACGGCGGCGCCGGTTGTATGTCGTTTCGTCGTGAAGCCCATGTCCCCAGGGGCGGTCCCGATGGTGGTGACGGTGGGCGTGGTGGCGATATCATATTAGAAGCGGATCGAAGTGTTTCGACTTTGATCGCCTATAGGTTCAAACACCACTTCAAATCGACGCGCGGTGTGCACGGTAAAGGTTCCCGTCAGCATGGCGCCAACGGTGACGACCTCATTTTGAAAGTACCTCTGGGAACTGTCGTCCGTGAACTTGACGAAGGGACGATGGAACCGATCGCCCTTATCGCCGATCTCACTCATGATAAGGAGCGTGTCGTCGTAGCGAAAGGCGGTGTCGGCGGCAGGGGTAATATACACTTCGTCACCTCGACACGTCGTGCTCCGGCTTTCGCCGAACTCGGTGAACCGGCTGAGGAACGATGGATAGAGTTGGAAATGAAGCTCGTGGCGGACGCCGCACTTGTTGGTGTGCCATCAGCGGGGAAATCTTCTCTTATCGCCCACATGAGCGCTGCTCGTCCCAAGATCGCCGATTATCCCTTCACTACACTCGTCCCGAATCTGGGTATGGTCAGAAGCGGAGACAACAGCTTCGTCGTCGCGGATGTCCCCGGTCTTATTGAAGGTGCTGCCGAGGGTAAAGGTCTCGGACATGAATTCCTCAAGCATATCGAGAGGACGGCGATTATCCTGCATGTCGTCGACATGACCGGTGGATTCGAGGGCCGCGACCCGATTCGGGATTATGAGATCATCAACCGGGAGTTGGAGCTTTACGCTCAGAGTCTTGCGACGCGTCCACGTATCGTGGTGGCAAATAAGATCGATGTCGGTGGTACCGAGGAGAACGTCGAGCGGATGCGTGCACGGGCTGAACAAGACGGTGTTCCGTTCTTCGCAGTCTCGGCTTTGACCGGAGAAGGCTTGGACAGTTTCATCGCGGCGTGTTCCACTATGGTCATCGAGCTTCGTTTAGCTGCAGGTGAGGAAGGCGATATTCAGTACGACCAGATCTGGGAACATGCGCGTAGGGCGCGAGATCGGAAATTCGAGGTCATCGATCAGGGCGGGAATGTTTTCCGCATCACCGGTAAGGCAGTGGAGCGCATGGTCATCCAAACCGAATGGGGTAATGAGGAAGCTATTGCGTTTCTGCAGAAGAGGCTTACCCGGATGGGCATTGAGAAGGCACTCGAAAAAGCCGGTGCAAGGAATGGGAGCGAGATCCGTATCCTAGGGAGATCGTTCGAATTCGAGAGTTCCGACTGGGATTATACCGGTGAAGAGGCACTCGTGATTGACGAGGAAGTCTCGGAAGATGTAGAAGTTTCAGAAGATATTGAAGTTACGGAAGACATGGAAGGTACCGAAGATATGGAAGTCAGGGAAGATGAGCTCTAGTCTTACTTCCGAACGGAAGTACTCGCGTATCGTAGTCAAAGTCGGTACAAGTACGTTGACAGGCGGCACGGGTCACATCGACCAAGTATATGTCGAGGAACTGATCGCGCAGGTCGCTGCCGTTCGTTCTCTCGGTACTCAAGTCGTGTTGGTGTCGTCCGGTGCTATCGGTGCGGGGCTCGAGAAGCTCCACATCGGTCCGGAACGTCCCGGCGATATACCGACCCTGCAGGCCGCTGCCGCGGTAGGTCAGATCGAGCTCGTTAAACGATACGCGGAAGCGGCGACCCATCATGGGATCACGGTAGCGCAGATACTGTTGACGCGTCATGATACGAGTAATCGCCAAGCATACCTTCATGGTCGTGATACACTCAACAGACTCCTTGAACTCGAAGTCCTGCCTATTGTGAACGAAAATGATACCGTTGCGGTCGATGAGATCCGTTTCGGCGACAACGACACATTGGCTGCTACGGTTGCATCTCTGATCGGTGCCGATCTCGTCATCTTGCTTTCGGATATCGAAGGTCTCTATACGGCTGATCCGCGCATACAAGATGATGCCGAACTGCTTTCGCGCGTAGGGGAGTTCACCGAGGAGATAGTGCAATCAGCCGGAGGTGTCGGCTCGAAATCGGGTAGCGGCGGTATGGCGACGAAAGTCGAGGCTGCACGTGTGTTGATGCGTGCGGATATCCCCATGGTCATCTGCGAAGGTCACAAGAAGAATGTGATCTGCGATATCGTAGATGGAGTATCGGTCGGTACTCTCTTCTCAAACGATAAGAAGGTATCGACGATGCATGCGAAAAAGCTCTGGATAGCTCTCGGCGATAAAGCGCAGGGAGCTATACTTGTGGACGACGGTGCGTGCCGCGCATTGCGTGAGCAAGGTGGATCCCTTCTCGCGGTAGGGGTGAAGAATGTAGTAGGGACGTTCGGCTCGGGAGCCGTCGTCAATATCCGCGACTTGGAGGGCCATCTTATCGGACGTGGTATATCGCGTTACAGCTCCGCTGAAATCGAAGCGGCAGCAGGCCATAAAAGCAGTGACCTTGCGTGTGCCGATGCCACGAGCCATCTTGCCAATCGAGAAGTTGTCCACAGAGACGAACTGGTACTATTCTAGTTAGATAGATACTATTGACGGAAATGAGGGCGTAATGGACATCAAGGAATCGGAAGTAAGAGCTAAGGCTGTACAAGCCCGCCAAGCTTCACGTGAACTCTCATGCATCTCCACTGAAGTGCGCAACGCAGCTTTGCTTGCAATGGCGGACGCCCTCGTCGCGCAAAGTGATGTGATTCTCAGGGCGAACGAACTCGATGTTATAGCTGCGCGATCGATGGATACTCCCGAACCTCTTATAGACCGATTGCTACTCACTGAAGAGCGGATTTCCGCTATTGCAGAGGCGCTCCGCGTACTGGAGAAGCAGAAGGATCCGATAGGCGAGATCATCGAAGAGAGAACGCTCTACAACGGCATCGAGCTTTCCGCTGTGCGTGTTCCTCTCGGCGTCGTCGCAATGATCTATGAAGCTCGTCCCAATGTGACTGCCGATGCCGCTGGTCTTTGCATAAAAACAGCGAATGCATGTATATTGCGTGGCGGTAGCATGGCGGTGCACTCCAATCTCGCGATCTCGCGCATACTTGCCGAGTCAGCTGAGCAAGCGGGCATACCGCAGGGTTCCATCCAGTCGATAGAAGATACCTCGCGTGAAGCGACCAGCGAACTGATGTCCCTCCATGGACTTATCGATGTCTTGATCCCTCGCGGTGGAGCCGGGCTCATCAAGAACTGCGTTGAGAACTCCAAAGTTCCCGTCATCGAGACCGGGGTTGGAAACTGTCATATATATCTTCACGAATCGGCAGACCACGAAAAAGCCCTTGCAATCTGCATCAATGCTAAGTGTCAACGTCCCGGGGTATGCAATGCCGCCGAGTCGCTCTTGGTGGATGAATCGATCGCCGACGTTATACTGCCTCCTATCCTCACTGCGTTGGTAGATAGAGGAATCAGGCTCCATTGCGATGAGTACTCCTTGAAAATCGCGCAAAATAGCGGAATCGAAGGCGCCGTTCCTGCGGTGCAGGAAGATTGGGGCCGCGAGTATCTCGATTTGGAGATGAGCGTCAAGTGCGTTCGCGGGCTTGACGAGGCGATCGCGCATATCAACACCTTCGGAACGATGCATTCGGAAGCGATTATCGCCGAAGATGACGATGCGTGTGAACGGTTCCTGCAGCGGATCGATGCAGCGGCGGTCTATGCGAACGCCTCAACACGTTTCACCGATGGCGGTGAGTTCGGTCTCGGCGCTGAAATCGGTATATCCACGCAGAAGTTACATGCTCGTGGGCCCATGGGTTTGGTTGCGCTTTGCAGCTATAAATACGTGCTACGAGGAGACGGACAGATACGGTAATGCCATCTACGGGACACGTTGCGTTCAAGATATGCGAGAAATTCGATAGAATCGGTTTCGATGATGTTCACAAAGAGCATCGTCTCGGGATCATGGGTGGGACGTTCGATCCAATACACTTCGGCCACTTGGTCTGCGCGGAGCAAGCGCGTGAGGAATTCGGTCTCGAAGCGGTTATATTCATGCCTGCGGGTAGTCCGACCCGTAAACTGAAAACCTACACGGCAAGTGCCGATCATCGTTTCAGGATGACGCAGATAGCTATCGAATCGAATCCCTTGTTCGATGTAAGTCGCTTGGAGGTCGACCGAGAAGGGCCGATCTACACGGTCGATACGATGCGTGTTCTACGCGATCACTATCCTCCAAATGTGAAGTTCTACTTCATAACCGGTGCCGATGCCATCGCAGATGTTGCAACTTGGTACGGTGCGGAAGAGTTAGCGAGGCTCACGTCCTTCATCGCCGTGACGCGACCGGGATATCCCTTCGAAGCGGCGCAGACGGCGATACAGAAGGCTTTGTTCGACATACGTATCGAATATTTGCAGATACCTGAGCTTGCGATATCGTCCACTGCTTTAAGGAAGAGGATTTCAGAAGGGCACTCGATACGATACCTCACCCCTGACGCTATATGTTCATATATCGAAGACAACGGGCTCTACTATGCCGAGAAAAGTATTGAAAGGTAGTACATGTCACAAGCTGACGAAGAACTGATCATCCGTATGCAGGAAGCCATCGAAGGCAGATTGAGTGGAACGCGTCTCGCACATTCCATAAGTGTCGCAGAGACCGCCGGGTCACTAGCGGAACTATATGGATGCGATGTCGACGAAGCCAGGATCGCGGGTCTTCTCCATGACTGGGATAAGCATCTCGATGATGATGAATTGTTCGAACGCATCGATGAGTTAGGGATATCAGTTACGGACGAATTGAGGCGCATGCCGATCCTTCTCCACGCCCATACGGGGGCTGTGGCCGTCGCGCGTGAGTTCCCAGAGCTGTCCAAACGTATCATCGATGCGATAGCTCGCCATACCGTTGCCGTGAAGGACATGACCGACTTAGATGAAATACTCTATGTCGCCGACAAAATCGAGCCCTTTCGCAAAACGAGGGATGCCGAGGCTATCCGCGAGTCGGTGGGAGAAAAAAGCCTGCACGAACTCTATATAGATGCATACGCTTCCACGTTGTTACATCTCGTTGACCGCCGTCGTTTCATATTCCCCGGTGCGTTGGATGTGTGGAACTCGCTTGTAAAGGAAATCCGCAGTTAGTTTATGGTATGGTACTACAATAGGACTCAACAGTTCAGAATTTAGGCGAAATGGAGGCTGAGTGAATTCGAGAGAACAGGCTCTTATCGCAGCAAGAGCTGCGGATGAGAAAAAAGCAAGCGATATCGTAATACAAGATGTCGAGAAGCTATTGGTTATCACGGATTATTTTGTTTTGGCAACAGGACAAAATGTACGTCAAGTACTTTCCATTGCCGAGGCAGTTGAAGAGACGCTTAAGAAAGAGGCTGATATCAAGCCGCTCAGCATCGAGGGACTCGACGAAGCGGCTTGGGTTCTTCTCGATTACGGTGATTTCATAGTGCATATCTTCCAACCCGACGTGCGCGAGTTCTATCGTTTGGAAACTCTTTGGGGAGATGCTCCCATCGTTGACGTGATCGAAGCGGGAATCACCGATCCGGTTTATTCCGAGAGGATCGAGAAGATAGTCAACCCGTCATAGGAAAGTGAAGGATTCTTCAGTGGAATTCATCCTTACTTTGGGGCGCGGTTCCTGTGTCCCTATCCTTGAAGCGTAGTTCACGACCATAACGGACTGCTTCGTCTCCGAATCTATCCTTGACTTTGTCCGTTGCCTCTATGAGTTTACGTTGTGAACTCATAGAGGCAAGGTCTTCGTTAACCCGGATTTCGTTCTCGGTGTCCAAAAGAGTAAGTTGTTCATATCGTTCGTCGAAACCACTGACGGACACACCGAGTAACCGCAACTTGACGCCCACAGACCAAAGCTCTCCTATAAGATCGTAGAGAACAGGTAGGTAGATCGTTTCGTCATCAGTTGCAGCCGATATACTTTTTCTGGCTGTGCGAATCGTGAGGTCGCTGTATTTCATTTTGAGGGCGATGGTGCGCCCCGCCAGTTCTTTACGTCGCAGACGACGTCCGACCTTGGCCGCAAGCAGGGCGATGGCCTCTTTTATCTCGGCGATTTCACCGATATCACTCGAAAATGTCATTTCATTCGATACGGATTTAACCTCACGCTCGACGGAGACTTCGACCGGGTCTACACCGATGCAGCGGTTCCTCATAATCTCGGCGTTTGTCCCGAATATCTCGCGGAGGACATTCGGGTCGCAAACCGCCAATTCCCCCAGTGTCTTTATACCCTTCTCGTTGAGCCTCTTCTCACTTTGCGCACCTATGCCTGAGAGGGAACGGACGGGGAGGGGCGAGAGGAAGATCTTCTCCGTTCCGGGGAAAACAACCGTGATGCCGTTGGGTTTATCGCAATCGGAAGCGATTTTCGCCACTGTCTTCGAGCTCCCAACCCCAATCGAGCAGGTGATACCCAGGTCTTCGACGCGTCTGCGTATGCGATTCGCTATGACGACGGGATGTTCTTTGAAATACCGGCCGGGGGTGACATCCAAGAATGCCTCATCGATTGAAACCTGTTGGAGCAGGGGAGATTCGTCTCGGAGGATATCCATGACCTTTCCGCTTATTTCGTTGTAGCGCTTGAAATCACCGTGTGTCCATATCGCGTTAGGACAGAGGCGCTGTGCGGTGATGCTCGGCATCGCGGAATGAACACCGAATCTCCTTGCCTCATAGGAACATGTCGATACGACACCTCTCCTCTGAGCATCTCCTCCGACGATGACGGGCAATCCACGCCATTCGGGATGGTCGAGTTGTTCGACGGAGGCGAAGAAGGCATCAAGATCGACAAGTAGGATAGCGCGCGATTCCCATTCAGGGAATGCGCTGGAGTCGAAGGAAGATGTGGCGACGGTTTTCATAGGTATAGAGTAGCATGCTACCGTTTGGAATACACGACCGGAGTACAGAACGAAATCGTGACGGCTCCAAATCGCTATGTGCACATGTA
>JAAXUU010000031.1 GCA_013335845.1 Actinomycetota bacterium | reverse complement strand
AGAAGAGACGTTGTATTTCGACGCTTTACCGGATGCGTATTCCTTGGTTACGTGTCGCACCTACCCGCCCGGTACTACGCTCCTAGCGTACTTCGTGTGTAAGATCATCGGTTACTCGGAAGGGCATGCTTTGATCGGGCAGTCACTTCTAATCGCTGCTGCACTCGCCACGCTATTCTGCAACGCGACTTGGAAGCGCCCTGTATACACCATCTCCCTGATCCTTACGTCGATCATCGTTTTATCGATCATGGTCTATGATGACGGAAGTTCACATCTGTTCAATCTTCTAGTCGATGCCGTGATGGGCTTCATCACGGGGGGCACTATGTTGATCGCCTATTATTATCGACATGATTTCCACCGCAGCTTCAAGGCCAACGCCCCGATACTCTTCCTCCTCGTATCGTTGAAAACGAGCGGGTGGATACTCTTCTGCGCCACTGCTGTCCTGAGTTTCATTCTGCTCGCACACGATTGGCGGGAACGCAAGAAAACCGGCGTCAAAATGCGGAAATTCGCCGTATTGCCTTTCGCCGTTGGAACCATAGCGCTCCCCATGCTTGCTGCCTATATGTGGCGCCTACACGTCGAGAGCACGTACACGGGCTTGAAGACTTTCGAAGAGGATAAGTTCGCATTCTCTTTCGGGAGTGTTTTCGACAACCTATCGGCTCGTTCCGCTGAGTTCATCCATACGGTGCCCTACAATCTGCTGCACGGCGTATTCGACATTTCAACGATAAACGGACGTCTCTTTATATTCCTCAATATCATTGCGATTGTCATGATCATCATACTTGCTTTCACGGACCGAAAGTACGCGCTGCTTCGAAGAGGCTTTCTCTTCTCAAACGCCTTTATCGCCTATTACATCGTGTGCCTCTTTTTCCTCTACGCCGCGTTCATGGTTGAACTCGATGCAGCCAAACTCGCTTCATTTTATCGGTATTACGGAACGGCCGTCATCGTGTTCTCCATGGTTATGTTGTGGTGCATCCTCGACACTCTCTTCTCTACCGAGAAGTTTCCCCGTAGAGCACGAAATCTTTCGGTCGCGTTTATACTCGGCGTCAGCTTGGCGATTGTGTCCCAGCATCTCTATGCGCTCTACGAGCAACCCTTCGAGGGTTTGGCAGAGAGACGAGCTTTTGTTTCAAAACCGGCTGAAGATGCGCGAAAGTATCTATGGCGGTATGAGAGTATCCTGTGGTATTGCCCGAATGCGAATGACAGTAATTATCGTCTCGTCTTAAGTACGTACGAGATGAAGACATTGGATTGCAAGTGGATATATCATGACGATTTGGAAGTTGATGCCGGTTCTCTGAAAGAGCTGCTTTCGTCCAAGTATTACATCATCGTCACCGAGGATCTCGAGGGTTTTTGGGATCTGCTTAACTCACGGGGTATCTATTCCGAGAACAACCAGGACGCGACGACCTACGAGGTGTCCGATGAAGGCGGCGTATTCAGAATCTGGGCCTGCGAGGGCTGATATAACGGGTGTATCCGCACTGTAGCGGACAGGAGCTAATCGTTCGCGATGATCGATGCAATGGAGAATGCAAGGTCTTCGGAAACCACCTCTTGGTCACCGAAGAGATACACTTCTGAAATCATAGGCCCTTCAGAGCGGAGGGTAGTCATGGTCGCATCTGTGTTAGCATCATCGATAAGCAGAAGGACGCCGCCCTTCACGCCGAGTAGTGCAGAGCCGGAAATCGCATCCGGGAAATCCATCCCTGTAGCGACACCGCAAACATTCCATGTCAGATAATCATTGCTTGTACACCAGTCTGCGATGAGAGCACACGTGTCGTAACGGTCATCCCCGCCAAGGCGGGTGTAGACGAAACCATCACCCAGCTGGCTTTCGACATGTGTGCTTACGACATCCGGTCCTCCCACGAGGACGATGTCGGTGAAGCCGCCGGATAAAATCGCAGCCAACGACTCGGGACCGAGCGTGCCATCACTTTCCGTCAAGAAGATAGGTGAGTCGTTCATGTACGCGAATGGTGAGATGGAAAGGGCGTCGGCATAATTGTAGCCTGTCACAACTATCGCTGTATCGGACCAGGAACCGCGGCCTGTATTGAAAATCGCGAGGGAAGTCCCGATCCTATTGGATCCGGAGAGACGTTCGACGTGAGTGATCGAGCCAGTTTCAAGGAGTTGCGTTATAACCGCAGGTGAGATAACGCCGGTGCCGCCGATGATTATCGCTTCGTTAGCGTGGAGCCTGGTTATCGATGCAGCGGCCTCGGAACCAAGCACGCTGCCGGGAATGATGATGATCGGGTAATTCTTGAGTCCGGCAAGGGCGCTTGCGGCGATCGCATCAGGGTAGTTCGCTCCCGTAGCGATGATCACACCTGCTGCGGTATCCGGGTAAGCTTCATCGACAATCCTCGCACAGGTCATATACCGATCAAGACCTCCGAGACGCTCAACTGATTTCAATCTTTGGATGGTGAAGGTGCGCGAGATGGAGCCACTGTATGAACCCATCCCGGTAACGGTGACATTGCCGAAACCCGCTTCGACATTGTTGCTGTATGCGAGCGAATAGTCTATGCCCTCGGTGAGCCGGGTTCCATGTGTGTCGGAAACGACAACGGGAGGGATAATAGGAAAACCGGTGAAAACCTGCGTTTCGATTGCCTGTATCGCGCCAAGATCGGTACTCGTATCGAGTGAGATCGTGACCGATGCACCGGGCATGATGAATGCGTAGATACCCGTCTCGTCTGTTGCGGAAACAGGAAATGTGTCGTGCCCATCGCTTGCGAGCAGATGCAGATCACTACCTGACGCAACTCTCAGCGCAGCACGTTTTCCTTCAGCTACGTATAGGGACGTGGGCGTTACCAAATCCGTGAGGCTGTTTTCGACGGTTACTTTGTAATAGCCGGCGGGAATCGTATACGCACCCAATTCCTCGCTTGCGTCCAATGCAAGGTAGCGTTTTTCGAGGAAATCAGTGAGGTAGTCGATACTTGCGTCGAAATTTCCGGATTGCACGATGTCCGGGTGGGAAATCGTCGGCCATCGTAGCTTGTTGAGGATGGCGGATGGGCGAATGACGTAAGAGTAATCCTGTATTCCGGAAGAAAGTAGACTTTCGACTTCGGGTACAAGAAGGTCGCTCCATACCTTGCTAACGGTCTCTTTGAACTCCGGATGGTTCACCAACCCGGAAACCCAGCCGACTCCCTCGCCACTTCGGATTGTATGCGCGGCGCTCGCGACGTAGAGGTAATCATATCCTTCGGCGTCCAAGGTGTCGATTACATAGGAGAGGTTGCCCAAAGAGAGGTCGAGATCCCAGATCGGTCCTGCATATAACTTGCCCGTTACACCGTTCGCATCGGCATCTTTATAGAAGAACGTGCTCGAGTAATAACCATCATAGTTGGCGCTTAGTTCCTGCACGAGATAATAGCGAGCGAACGATTCGATATCGATATATTCCGAATAATGCTTGTCCTTCGCGTTGTACCCATCATCGGAATAGATGGCATCTTCGAGATCTTGGACGAAGGCGGAGATGTAGGCAAGTTCATTTGCATTGGCTTGTTCCGGACCTTTAACAACGAAAGGCACGCCTCGCGCAGTGACGAAATACGTATACTCATCGGTGGCGATCATAGCGAAATCCATTTCGAGCAGATATCCCCCGGAGTAATCTGCCGGAGTGTTTTGGAAATCAACATATTGGGCTGCGGGGAAGCGGGCGAAACGCGCATCTGTCGCGAGGCTTGCCGTTGGGGTGGTCGAGTCCCAATCTATGCCGGGATTTGCTGTTTCATTGTCTTTCTCCAAGTCATGTATGTTAACGCGAGTTGTCCCGACTTGAACTTTTTCGCATAGATAATAGGCACCCCTATATTCACCGTCGATATATACGTCGACCGGTTGTCCGCTGCAGGAATAATCAAGGCCGACCGAGTCGGAGAGATTGTAAATCAACTGGTTCCTTATAAGGGTCTCATCGACATAGTTCGCGAGAAGGATCCATGTCTTCGCACTGCCCGAGCCTGGGACCAGGTCGGTCTTCGATCCGAGCTTGATCTGATAGGGCTTCTTCTCGTAAAGCCACGTGGTATTGCCGCGACCCTTGATCTCTTCAAGGATGTTGTCATACACGATGCTTCCGTCAGGGTTGATCATCGTCATCGAGGCACCCGTGTCGACATTGTCCTTGTCGGCTTGGATGAAGTCGAGGCCCCGGCTGGTTTGGATGTACATCGATGGGATGTTGGCTGACTGATAGAGGTAGATTCTCGTCTCCACACCCTCGCAATCGAAGGTGACGTCGTAGTAGGTGTTGCCGTTGGCATCGGTCGTCGCGAAGGGGCTGACATCGATCGTGAACGCAACCGTACTTCCATCGACGATAATCTCACCGGGTTCAGACGGTTCCAAGGCCGTAGAGCTCTCGGGTGGTTCGACCCCCGTAGGAGCTTCGGCCATTCCCCCTGTTTCTACGCCCCCAGTTTCCGTATCAGCCATTCCGTTCTCTGCCACGTCGACGGTGAGGAGGTAGGCACCCTCCACTCGCGTGACATCGACGGAAGAGCGCAGGTAGACGATGTCACCGTCGTGGGCGGTCATCACATCGATATCGCTGGTCTGAAGCGAAGTAGAGTCTGTGACCTTGAATTGGATGCCATCCAAGGTGACGGTCGCATATGCGGTCGATGGCAGTAGGAGCATGTAAGTGAACACGCAGACGAACATGACAAGAAAGCCGAAAAGGTACATTAAGGAGGAGCGTTTCCCGGAAATCGTGTTAGTCGTCATTGTGTAACCTCCGTAAATCGACGTGCGCTCATGCGGGTGGTGCGTGGTTAAACAGCTATAGTAGGATGTGAAACAAACTGGGACGTTTTGTCTAATGGCTTTGTCAAAGTGCGGTCATCAACTCCATACTCGTGGCGAGGTCCGGGCTGACGACGCTGGTGCCGCCGAGAAGATACACCGTTGAGATTTCCGGACCGAGATTTCTCGCAAGTTCGAAGGTGGAACTCTCGGCTACGTCGTCGATGAGCAACAGAATGCCTTTATCCAATCCCAGCAGAATAGAGCCGGTGAGTGCATCGGGGAAATCCATCCCTGTGGCAACACCGCAAACTGCCCATGTCAGGTAATCGTTGCCTGTACACCAATCTGCTATGAGGACGCACGTGTCGTACCGGTCATCTCCGCCAAGGCGAGTATAGGTATAGCCATCACCCAGCTGGGTTTCGACATATGCGCTTACGACATCGGTACCTCCCACGAGGACGATGTCGGTGAAGCCTCCGGACAAAATCGCAGCCACCGACTCGGGTCCGAGTGTGCCGTCACTTTCCGTCAGGAAGATAGGAGAGTCGTTCGCATGAGCAAAGGGGGAGATGGAAAGGGCATCGGCATAATTGTAGCCCGTGGTTATTATCGCAGTGTCTGACCAGCTACCTCTTCCATCCTCGAAAATAGCAAGCGCAGTACCGAAGCGGTCACTTCCCTCAAGTCGCCTAACCTTCGAGATAGAGCTGATTTCTAGTAGCTGTGTAACGCAATTCGCAGAGACGACATCAGCGCCGCCAACGATGATGGCCTCGCTCGCCCCGAGCATGGTGATTTTCGAGATCGCCTCCGTACCGAGCTCGCTGCCCGGTACGATGATAATGGGATAATCCTTGAGTCCGGCGAGTGCGCTGGCGGTCAATGCGTCCGGATAGTTGCCTCCGGTCGCGATGATCACACCCTGTGCAGATGAGGGGTATGCTGCCTCGACAATACGCGCGCATGTGCCGTACCTCGTCGACCCGCCCAAGCGTTCGACAGACTTCGTCATTTGTATTGAGAACGTGCGCGAGAGCGTCCCGGAATGGGCCCCGATCCCCTGCGCCGTTACAAATCCGAATCCCGCGTCGGTGGCATTACTGAAGGAGAGTGAATAATCCACATCTTCACTAAGGATGGTACCCCCGGAGTCCCTCACGACGATGACCGGGCGGATTTCCACACCGGTGTAAGTCTGCGCGGAAATGGAATCGATCGAACCGAGGGTTGTGATCGTCGATGCGATTTCGACTGAACCGGCGGGCATGATGAATGCGTAGATACCCGGTTCGTCTGTTTCTGCAACAGGATAGGTTTCAGCGCCGACTCGGGCGACGAGGTCCATTGATGCGCCGCTGGGAACACGGACAGTTGCGCGTTCGCCTTCCTCGAAGTAGGGGGATGTTGTTTCGACGACTCCCGCCAAAGCAGCGTCTATGGTGACGCTATGATATCCGGCGGGAAGGTTGTATGCACCGAGTTCGTCGTTGGTGGCGAGCGCATGATATCTATCATCGAGGAAATCCGTGAGCGTCACTACGCTTGCATCGAAACTGCCGTACATGACGAATTCAGGACTGTCGATAATCGGCCAACGTAGTTTGTTCATAACAGCCGATGAACGGATCGTATCCGCATAATCGGGGATACCGCCCGAGAGAAGCGTTTCGACCTCAGAAGCCATAACGTTATCCCATTCATCGAGAATCGCCTGCTTGAACTCCGGATGCGTTCTCAGTGCTTCGATCCAGTAAACAAGGACATCGGGCTCTCTCAAGTAGGTGTGGCCGGCGTTTCCGATATACAGGTAACCTATGCCCTTCTCCTCGAGGAAATCCTTCACAGGAATGGAATTCGCGCATGAGACGTCGAAATCCCATGTCGGACCGGCATATAGTTTGCCGGTCACGCTGTTGGTGTCCTGATCCTTGTAGAAGAAGGTGCTTGAACGGAACCCGTCGTAATTAGCTGTCAACTCTTGGATGAGATAATTTCGTGCGAAGGATTCGACGTCGATATATTCCGAGAAATGCTTGCCCTTTGCGTTGTATCCGTCAGGGGAGTAGATCGCGTCTTCGAAATCCTGGAGCAATGAGGACATGTATGCTACCTCGTCTGCGTTCGCCTGTTCGGGACTCTTCAGGTTGATCCATGCTTTATGGGCTGTCGAGATATATGTGTATTCAGCCACAGCTAGTGCCGGCCGATTCATCTCGAGCAGGTATCCGCCTGTGATGTCAGTCGGTGTCACCGGGAAATCGACGTATTGTATAGCGCAAAGCCGGTCGAAACGCCCGTCGAGAGTCGAACCGAGCGACGGTATGGTCGAATCCCAGTCAATGGTCGGGTTCACAGCCTCGTTGGTCTTCTCGAGCTCCTCGATATCGACGCGAGTCGTTCCCACTTGCACTTTCTCGCACAGGTAGTAGTTGCCGTAGTATTCCCCGTCTATATAGAGATCGATATGTTGCCCCATACTGCAGTAATCGATCCCGATATCAGTGGATAGGTTGTAAGCAAGTTGGTTCCTGATAAGGGTCTCATCGACATAGTTCGCCAGCAGGATCCATGTCTTCGCACTCCCTGAGCCTGGGACAAGTTCGGTCTTCGATCCGAGCTTGATTTGGTAGGGTTTCTTCTCGTAGAGCCACGTGGAATTACCACGACCCTTGATCTCTTCGAGGATGTTGTTGTAGACGGCGTTTCCACTGGAGTCGATCATCGCCATCGAGGCGCCCGTGTCGACGTTATCCTTGTCGGCATGGATGAAGTCGAGACCCTGACCGGTTTGGATGTACATCGACGGGATATTGGCCGACTGATATATGTAGACTCTCGTCTTCACACCCTCGCAGTCGAAGGTGGTGTCGTAATAGGTGTTGCCGTCGGCATCGGTCGTCGCGAAGGAGCTGACATCGATCGTGAACGAAGTTGTGCTCCCGTCGACGATGATCTCGCCGGGCTCCGCCGGCTGCAAGGTCGCCGAAGTTTCAGATAGTCCGAGCCCCGCCGGGGCATCGACTACTTCCCCTGTTTCAACGTCTACCTTTTCGATTTCCACCGCATTGATGGTGAATAGGTAGGTACCTTTCAATTGGGTGACGTCCGCAGAAGAGGGGAGGTAGACGATGCCACCGTCGTAGACCGTAATCTCATCGATATCGCTGGTATCAAGTGAAGCGGAGTCTGCGACCTTGAACCGGATGCCATCCAGGGTGACGGTCGCTTCTGCGGTCGATGGCAGCAAAAACAGTCCCATGCATAAAAGGAAGATACTCGTAGCTTGCATCAAAACGGTACGCTTTCGAGCAAGGGTCTTCGCCGACATCATATCTACCTCCATTATCCAGCCTGTAGTGCTCAGGAGCTAAACCAATGAAAACGTAGTAGTGGCGCACGCACGGTATCGCGGAAGGAATAGCTGGTACCAGTTCCATTTGTATGTAACATGATTGTCGAATGATAGTCAACAGGGTACGCATGTATCGATTTCTCATTGTTGTTTTTACCGACATACTCGCAATTGGAGAGACGGCGAGTACATACTCGGATATTCGATTTTCGTTACCGATTGGCAACGGATGTTACCCAGAACATGTCGATAAGATTACAAACCGTTCATGTAATGGTGTATATGTTGACTTTATGAATATTCGGTATGACAATAGCGGTGTATTAATGAATGTGTATACCCGATGGACGTGAAATGGAGGCAGAAATGGAACTGATTAAAAGCATTTGGTCTGAAGAAGAAGGGCAAGGTTTGGCCGAGTATGGTCTGATTCTAGCCTTGATTGCCGTAGTCTGTATACTCGCGCTCACAGGGCTAGGGGAAGCTATAGTCGACAAACTCGATGAAGTTGTTGACGGGCTCGCTCCTGCTGCTCCCGCTGGCAATTAAAGGGCATGGCTCTAAGGAGGGCTGCTCGAGTTATCGTTGCAGGAGCTTATAGGGATTAAACGGTATCAGCTTCTTTAAAAGACAAATTTGGTTCAATGGGAAGGTTCCTGTGCAACGTGACAAAAGTAATCGAAATCACTTCAGGTGGTGCAAGGCCAATGATAACAGTGCTTGCGAAGAGGGAGTTTAATCTTCGTATGGTTTATCGACTTCTTCAACTACCTTAGAAGCTTTTGTCACCGCGCGAGGAGGTTTAGGACTGCTATCAGTGCTGGATTCGAGTCGCCACGGATGAGTTAGATTCGATATCATCAGGTGCATATCTCGGGTTTGGAAACCAGCAGAAATTCCCTCCACATTAGGAGGGAATTTCTGCTTCTACAAGGATTACTATGAAAAAATTTCTGGTTTGCGAAGATGGTCAGGGACTTGGTGAATATGCGCTGATCCTCAGCCTTATCGCCGTTGTCGCTTTGTTGGCGGTTACGGGAGTGGGAGAAGAGATTCTCGCATTCTTTGAAAGAGTGATTACAACATGGCCTTCATGACGACACAGTGGTTGGTTACGGCCGTTCTACTTTTCGGTCTCTTGCTCTTCTCTGTCCGCAGTGATTTGAGGGAACGCAAGATTTTCAACAAGGTGACGGTTTCCTTTGCTGTGGTCGGTCTTTTTCTTAATACGGTATATGACGTACCGGGAGGTTTTCTAACCGGCTTGACTGGTTTGGCTGTGGGGCTCTTCGTCTTCATGATTCCCTATCTGATGCATGGGATGGGCGCGGGAGATTTGAAGTTGATGGCTGCTGTCGGGGCATTGACGAACTGGCGTTTCGTCCTGTACGTCGCACTGAT
>JAAXUU010000219.1 GCA_013335845.1 Actinomycetota bacterium | reverse complement strand
AACCGCGAAAAGACAGAATGCAGCGGAGATAATAGCCTGGACGATGAGCTTGGCCCTCGGCTTAAGACCGAGAGAACGCTCTTTCACCACTTTCGACACATCGTCGAATAGACCCAAGAGCCCCGTCAGCAAGGTTGCAAGCAATACCAACACCAGCGAAGGGGTGAATTTTCCAAGAGCGAGTACAGTGACCGAAACGACCAGTAATATGATGACGCCACCCATAGTCGGTGTACCCTGCTTGACCAGATGGCCTTGCGGACCGTCGGCTCTGACCTGCTGCCCGATCTGCTTGTGCCGCAAGATCTTGATCCATAGAGGCAACAGGGCTATCGTCAAGGCCATCGCCATCAATATGGCGAGGAATACCTGGAATGTCGGGTAGCTGGCGTTTCCAAACAAATTAATCCACAAGTCCTTTCACAAGACGTTCGAGACCCAAAAAGCGAGACGCCTTCACCAAGACGATATCCTCAGACAGAATGCGGCTCCTGAGAACTTCCAGCGCCGCTTCGATCGTGTCGACCGCAATCACGTTTTCGGGGTCCATCCCGGCATCAAGAGCACCCGTGGCGATGTCTTCAGCCAGAGTCCCGATGCACACCAACAAGTCTACAGCACTCCGAGCGACATGAGCACCGAGTTCACGATGAAACTTCACTTCGAAGTCGCCGAGCTCACCCATTCCCCCTAATACCGCAATGCGTTTACCCGCAGTCCGCATGGTGCAAAGAGTGTCCAATGAAGCGCGCATCGAATCAGGATTGGCGTTGTACGCATCATTGATCACGCGAACCCCGTCTTCCGTCATGCACTCTTCGAAACGCATAGATGAAGGATGGACCGATTCAATACCCTTCGCTATTTCCGCAGGGTCCATACCAACATGATAGGCGACGGCAGCGACACCTAGGGCGTTTCGTGCATTGTGTTCACCCGGTAGATGCATCGACACCGCGATCGTGCGCTTATCGGGGAACACGATCTCGAAGGACGGATTCCCTCCTTCATCGACGGAAAGCCCGCTACCGCGCACGTCACAAGCCGCAGAAAACCCATAAGATAGCAGCTCGACAGGCTTATCGGCGAGCACGTTATCGATGATGAACGGCGTGAAGGGGTCATCTCCGCAGAGAACGGCACACCCGCTGCCATCGGGGAGCGCAGAAAGCAATTCACCTTTCGCGAAGGCGATATTCTCCCGGTCTCCCAGCAGTTCCATATGAGTCACACCGATATTGGTGATGAGGCCGATAGTCGGTCGGACGAACGCGCACAGTTTCTCGATCTGGCCTCTACCGCGCATACCCAATTCGACGACGAGGGCTTGCGTATCCGCATCGGCGCTCAGCACCGTATAGGGGACGCCTAATTCATTGTTGTGATTCCCTTGTGTCGCGCACGTTATGTATGCACGCGAGAGCACTGAAGCCATGATGTTCTTCGTGGTCGTTTTACCGCTCGAACCCGTGATTCCTATGACGACCGCGTCAAGAGTGGCACGATATGCACCGGCAAGCTCACTCAAGGCTTCGATGGCATCTTTCACGAAGATGAATCCCACACCCTGCATCTTTATGTACGAGAGTACCTCTTCGTTCGGCAAGCTCGTAGCGATGATCACATTTGCGCCGAGTTCGATAGCGGGAACGATGAACTCATTACCGTCGACGCGCTCCCCTCTCAAAGCCAGAAAAGCACAACCCGGAACTATTTCGCGGGAATCCCATGTGATACCGGAAACATCGGTCTTACTATCGCAAGGTGCCGAGATCGCGTCCCCGTTCAAAGCTCGGGCGATGAAATCGAATGTCGTCTTCATCACAGGGCATCGAGCTCCTCGGCTGCGACGAGGCGGTCGTCGAACGGAAGTATCTCAGAACCCACGATCTGATAATCCTCATGTCCCTTACCGGCTATCAAAACACTGTCACCTACTTTTGCGTTCAAGAGAGCATGGCGTATCGCAATGCGTCGATCCGGGATAACCGCCAAACGATCTTCCGCGCCCTCCATTCCTACGAGTATGTCATCGATAATGGTATCCGGATCCTCTGAACGGGGGTTATCGCTCGTCACTACGACATAGTCGGCCGTCAACGCGGCTCGCCCCATGAGAGGACGTTTGGTCCTATCCCGATCACCACCGCAACCGAAAACGCAAAGGGTCCGACCTTGGGTAACGCTCTTCACGACTTCGATCGCCTTCTCCACCGCATCGGGAGTGTGGGCATAGTCGACAAGTACGCTGAAGTCATGTGATTTCTTCGCGTTCATACGCTCGAGACGACCGGGAACCTGCGGGGCGGTAGCGAAAGCCTTTGCGATATCCGATAGCGGGATACCCAGTTGGAGTGCTATGCCGCAGGCAAGCAAGGCGTTTTCCACATTGAAACGACCTACAAGTGAGAGATGCATATCACAAGGACCTTGCGGGGAAACGAGGCTCAGCTCCGTTCCCGAAGCAGAGTAAGTTACTCGAGAGGCGCGCACATCGGCTTGCGCAGAGAAACCGGTGCTCAAAACCGTACGTCCTTCATCGCGCAAACGATCGAAAAGGCGCTTACCGTAGTCATCGTCGATGCAGATCACGCAAGATGCATCGGACCCGAGGAACAAGCTCTCCTTCACGTTGTAATAATCCTCCATCCCGTGGTGGTAATCGAGATGGTCTTGGGTAAGGTTGGTGAAAGCGACTATCTTGAAGTCGGTTCCGGCGATACGGTTCAAATCGATAGCATGACTCGAAACCTCCATGACAACCGTATCGACATCCGATTCGACCATTTCCGCGAAGAGTTCCTGCAGGTCGAAGGACTCGGGTGTCGTATGCAGTGCTTTTCGGGTCGTATCTGCAACCCGCCATTCCACGGTGCCGAGAAGACCGGTCACACGACCCGCACTGCGCAGGACCCACTCAAGTAGATAGGAGGTCGTCGTCTTCCCGTTGGTACCCGTGATTCCGATCACATCAAGCTTCGATGTCGGATCGTCGAAGAAAACGGCAGACGCATATGCTAGTGCGCTCCGTGAATCGGCGACGACGAATTGCGGGATAGCGAGTTCGAGCGGTCGCTCGACGACAAGTGCTTTCGCCCCACGGGAAACCGCATCCGAAGCATAGATGTGCCCATCATTGGCGGTGCCCACGACACAGAAGAACAAATCTCCGGGCTGTACTTTATTAGATGCATAGGCGATACCCGATACCACGACTTCAACTTCATCGAGTGCGGTATAGGGAGCCGATGCCAAGAGTTCCGATACTGCTTTTTCAGTCTGTTTCGTCAAAGTTCCCTCCAAATCAAACCGCACTATCGTATCGCACTTTGTCAATTCTGCCGAACCATGTGCAGAATTCTTCTGAAACTGCACAGAAGTCACTCAGCAAACGGCACCCGACCCATGTATCAACTCGGGACCGCCCTCTACTTCAAGGGATTCCTGCCCGAGTCCCGGGAGTTGCTTGCCGCGGCTGCTGAAATCAACCCCGCCCACCATCAGTCCTTGTTCCAGCTTGGCCAGGTAG
>JAAXUU010000218.1 GCA_013335845.1 Actinomycetota bacterium | reverse complement strand
GTCCGCTACGCGCAGCGAGAACGTGCTGCCCGGAGGAAACTCTATCACCAGTTTCTCGTCATCCGATAGGTGCGCTCGTGCGGAAGCGAACATCGCGGCAAGCGACGGGCTCTCCTTCTTGATAGCCACCAACGCATTCGCCCAAAGTCGCTGCACCGAGGACTTCGTGAGTACAGCCGGCGCAGCAGCAGGTGCTGCTGCGGGTTCCGCCGAGTCGGGCGACTCAGCTGCAGACAGCTCCCCTCCTGATTTCACAGGAGGTGCCTGCTCCGTCGCTGTGTTCATGGGCACCGAGGGCTTATTTTCAGCGACACGTTCCGGGGCGGTCTCGTCAGCCAAGGGTTTGGGCTCGAAACGTGGGGCAGGTGCCGGGTCGAAACCCACGCCGGGGCTCACGCCGGCAGTTGTAAATACTCCTACCCCGCTTTCAAGCGCCTCGACGCGTTCTGCCAACGACTCCAAGGTCAGATCGGAATCCGGACGGGCCATTCGCGTGAATGCGATTTCAAGTGAGAGACGTGGGTCGGTTGCGCCGCGACGTTCCATGTTCAGATCGGCGAGCAATAAAAGGGTTCGGGAAAGCCGATCGGGACCGCCGAATGCTTTCGCCAGCTTTACGCACTGCGCGATCTCATCAGGATTCGAATCTTCCATGCCCTCCTTACCACCGGTTAGTGATGCGACATATATATTGCGGAAACAAGCGGTTAGATCACGCGACAACTGCGCGAGGTCGGTTCCGCCTTCGACGAATTTCGCGACCCATCGGAAACATCCGACGACATCGCGTGCGGCAACAAGCCGGACGATATCAAAGAGTTGACTCTCCTCTACCTCGCCGAGTAGGCCTTCTGCCGCGGCGAACGTAAGGGATCCGCTCGTGAAAACAGAGAGCTGCTCAAGCGTCGATATGGCGTCGCGCATACCACCCGAGGAGTGCTTCGCTATCAGCTCAAGCGCGGAATCCTCATAGATGAATCCTTCTTTTTCACAGATGAGACGCAGGTTACCGACTATCTCGCCGATACCGATGCGGTGGAACTCGAAGTTCTGGCATCGCGAACGGATCGTATCGGGAACCTTGTGGGGATCGGTCGTGCAGAGAATGAACACCACGTGCTCGGGCGGCTCTTCGAGTGTCTTCAACAGGGCATTGAACGCCGCGATGGAAAGCATGTGGACTTCGTCGATTATATAGACTTTGTAATGCCCTCTCGTAGGGGCGAACGAGACGCGGCCGATGATCTCTTCTCTGACGTTGTCGACACCCGTGCGCGATGCAGCGTCCAATTCGTAGACATCGGGGTGCACGCTTGCGGCGATGTCGTTGCATGATTCACATACACCGCAAGGATTGGGAGTCGGGGCGTTATCGCAAAGAAGGGCTTTCGCCAGCAGTCGCGCCGTCGTGGTTTTTCCGGTACCTCGCGGACCCGAGAAGAGGTATGCATGAGAGGTGGTACCTTCGGATACGGCATTGCGCAGCGTGCGCTCGACATGCTCCTGTCCGACCACGTCGCCGAAGGTCTGCGGGCGATATTTACGATACAGCGAAACGACCATTCATTATTCCTGTCACTCGAATAAACACATGTGAGAAGTATACGGCAAGACGCACCTACCTGCCGAGAAAATCAGTCTTCGGTGCTATCGCCTTCAATGGATTTCCCGGTGTCGCCCGACCCGAATTTCGCTTTGAATGCACCGGCGACTGCAGGAATGAAGGAGACCACGATGATAGCGATGATGACCAGTTCGAAATTATCCTGCACGAAGGGAATGCCTCCGAAGAAATACCCGAGAAGCACGAAGATGGTAACCCACGACACCCCACCGATGACGTTGTAAATCGTGAATTTACCGAAGCTCATGTGTGCGACTCCTGCAAAGAAAGGTGCGAATGTTCTGATGATCGGGAAGAAACGCGTGACTACTATAGCAAGGGCGCCGTACGTATCGAAGAATCCCTGCGTCTTCTTGATGCGCTCAGGTGTGAGGGATTTGACTCTGCCCGAGTCGATGATGGCATGACCGAAACCGCGACCGATCCAGTAGTTCGATGTGTTGCCCAGAATCGCAGCGATCCACATCAGGATAAGCAGCGCCCAGATATTCAGCCCACCCCCATCCGCAGCGAAGATGCCCGCGGTGAAAAGCAGTGAGTCACCCGGCAGGAAAGGCACGAAGACCAAGCCGGTTTCGACGAAGATGATGACGAAGAGTGGTGTATAGACCCAAACCGGACCGAGGCTCACGATCCAATTCGCAATGAACTCACGCGGGTCTTTAAGCAGATCGAGGAAAAACTGAACGACTTCCATGCATCGTTTCCTTTATATACATATGTTCTCGCGACATTGTTCTCGTGGCATTTGAATATACGAGCACGCTTGGTGGACTCGGACGCCCATCAGCGGCCACTTATGGCTGCTTCCTTCCGGACCTGACCAGGTTCGTGACATGATGCCGCCCGAGCCCACCAAGCGTGCTCTTGGGGAAGTATACACGTTAGTGCTCGGTTTGCGACCGGCGTTACCGGCGATGTGCACACTTTGTTACCTTGTAAGTACCCGATTGCCCGATTGGCCGAACTTGAATGCAGGAATTTACCGTATGCGGCATAAATCAACAATCTGTTCGATTATTCGTGTCTTATACTTCATACTGTTCCACATGACGAATACTTTTAAAGATCTCGGCTTATCCGAGAAGACACTTATCTCCATTGAAAACATGGGATACCAAGAACCGACACCGGTACAGGAACAAGCGATTCCTTTCATACTTGCAGGGCGCGACGTTGTCGCCGCAGCCCAAACAGGTACAGGGAAGACGGCTGCATTCATGCTGCCCGTCCTCAACAACCTGGGAAAGTCTCGCAAGGGCCAAGGCCCCCTATGCCTGGTGATCACTCCGACACGCGAATTGGCTCAACAGATCGACAGAGTCTCCACCACCATCGCGAAACAAACAAAGCATCGTACGCTTACGGTTGTAGGTGGAACGAAGTACGATCCACAGATCAGAGCACTCAAACAGGGTGTTGATGTCCTCGTTGCCACGCCCGGACGTCTTATCGACTTGTGCGAACGCAAAGTGGTGAACCTCAAAGACGTCGAAGTACTCGTACTCGACGAGGCCGACCGCATGCTTGACATGGGCTTCATGCCCTCTGTCAAGAAGATCATAGCGCAAGTTTCGAGAGAGCGCCAAACGCTTTTATTCTCGGCAACGCTCTCTTCAGATGTCATGACAAGCGTAAGCTCCCTTCTCAAAAACCCGGAATACATCGAAATCGCGCGGAAAGGCGCAACGGCAGATACCATCGAACAATTCATAATGCCGGTCGAGCATTCTCAGAAGCCCGAACTTCTCGCCGAAGTCCTCAAGGAACGAGGCGGCAAGCGCGTACTGGTCTTCACCCGCACGAAAAGTCGTGCCGATGCCTGTGCGAAGAAACTCGCCCACCAGGGCTTCAAAACCCGTTCCATCCACGCCGATCGCTCGCAGAGCCAGCGTGAACACGCGCTCGAGGAC
>JAAXUU010000217.1 GCA_013335845.1 Actinomycetota bacterium | reverse complement strand
CTTCTGCTCTTCAGGCAACCAATCGTTCGCCTCGAGTTCTTCGTCAGTGACGTAGTTGGCAGGTCCGGGCATGAGGTCGCCACCGGGTCGATCGAGGTTACCGGTGATGGCACGCAGAATCGCGCGCGCATGCATGCCGGCGCCTGCCGTCGTTCCGAGTTGGTCAGCCGTGCAACCCCACTGGATATTGCTGGGGGTGTTCTTGGCGTACATGCGAGCGGCAGTGCGGATCTGCTCCGGATCGAGCCACGTGAGGGGAGCAGCCCACTGAGGTGAATACTGCTTCATGTGCTCGACCAATTCGTCCCAACCTACGCACCAGTTGGTTACGAACTCATGATCGAACAGACCCTCGAAGATGATGGTGTGAATCATAGCGAGTGCAAGAGCGGTATCAGAACCGGGACGGAGCGGCAACCAAAGATCGGCTTTGCTTGCTGTTTCGGAGAAGCGAGGGTCGATCACAATGACCTTGAGCCCCTGCTTATGCAGTTCGGAATACCCTTTCATTCCGGGCATCGCGGATGCACCCGGGTTGAAGCCCCATAAGATGACGCAACGGCTATCACCGAGGTCGGTCTCGAACGGACTCCAGCCGGAAACGGCTGTCTCTACCATGAAGGTCGGAATCCAGCAGAGAAGAGCATTGTGGAACGAGTTCGGGCTACCGAACTGGTTCATGAAACGGCGGCGAGCCCAGTCCTCGGTACGAAGGGTTCCTCCGGCCGTAGCGACCGCCTCGGCACCGCTCTCCTCTTTGATCTGATTGATCTTCTCGGCGATTTCGGAAATCGCCTGTTCCCATGATATTTGCTCCCAGCGGTCTTCGCCCTTTTCCCCTGCGCGCTTCAATGGATGATTCACGCGCGCCGGATGATCAAGGTGCTGAAGTGCTATGTTACCGCGGCAACATAGACCACCTGTGTTTGTGGGGTGGTTGGGATCGCCCTCGATTTTGAGAACCTTCCCATCTTTGACGTAAGCAAGAACGCCGCAGTTCTGGTGACAGAAATAGCAGCATGTCTTCTTTACTTCGACCCCGGGAGCATGAATGTCGACTTCTGTAGACACGTTCCCCTCTTTCCTCTCGGTCATTACAATACAATACATGCATGAGCCGAATTCGGCCCATCGAAAAGCGAGCTATCCTTTTCCGACAGTGTCACTATAGGATTACCACCTATACATGTCATCATCCAGCAATACCTAATTCCGTTTGCGGTGTAAGCAAATAGGTATGAGTTGCAAGAATTTCTTTGTTCGCGGCCAAAAATAAACAACCCCTTCATAGCAGCTCAATCCCCAGCTATGAAGGGGTTGCAGTATCAAAACCACATATGTTCCAAGGACCCTTTCGGATCGCGTATGATGCTAGTACTGATACACAGCTTTTCCATACGTATGCAGCTCATCCATAACCCATTCCATCTTATTCTTGGCATCCTCGCTAGTACCGCAAATGCCGCCATCCCAGAAGATGAGTCCGCCGTCTTTCCCATAATCGTCGATGGCGGTCCGGACAGACTCGCGCACGACTTCCTCGGAAGCGCCCATCTCGGCGGCTTTACCGTGACGATCCCATCCACCCGTCATGACAAGGCGTTTGCCATACTTCTTCTTGGACTCCATGAGTGCGTCATTCGGCATAGGCAACTGGACGATATCGACACCTATCTCGATATATTCATCGATCAACCACTGGCAGTTACCACAGGTATGGAACTCGACGAGGGCCCCTTCTTCATGAATCGCGTCGTTGATTTTCTTGAGGTAGGGCTTATAGCGCTCCTGGAATGCCTCGCGGGATATAAAAGGCCCACATGTCGACGCGAAGTCATCGCCCGTAACCATGATGTCTGGATTGAAATATTTGCCCTCGTAATGGACTATCTCGATAAGGAAGTCCGTGATCTTGGAAACGAAAGCGTCCAATTCATCGGGATCCGAATACAACGAGCACAGACCTTCTTCCCAGCCCAGCATATTGATGGGGATAAGGAAAAGACCGTTCGTGTTGATCATGCCCATGTTGAGTTTGCCGGGATCGCCATTCTCCATAACCTGAGCGACAGCACCCTCCCAATCGAAGGTTGCCAAATCGGGGAATTTTATCGCTTCGCGCCACTCGGAGACCTCCTCCATGGCATGCCAGTCGCCACGGGGCATCTTGCCGAACTCATCCGCCGCCCACTTCACGTTCATGAAATCCGTATCCGTTTCAGGGTCGATCTCATCCCAGAATGAAGGCATGAGCACATTGCAATCCTCTACGAACGAGGGAACCCAGTGGGGTTTTTCGCCGCGCGCTGCCAACAGATAGTTCTCGCGAATACTTATTTCTTCCATAATCACAAATCCTTTCGGGGTGTAAACGTCGCAATGTTGAAACTTGATTTCCAAGAGATGTTTATTTCTGAGGGATAGTGCTTTCTAAGCGATGCTGATTTCTAAGGGATGAAAATAGATGCCTTTCTACCCTTGGCAGCCATCTTGCCCGCAAGCTCATCGAGCGTTCCGTACTCGATCACACTTGCCAGGCAATGCAAGACGCAACTGGGGGTTCCTCCTACAGAAACCCTTCCTTCGCAAAGATCGCAATACGAAGTCGGCACAGGGACATACCGATATTCCCAATGCTTGCCGTCCATCAATTTCCACGGACCTAGCTCGAGGACCTTGATACCCCACTGTCCCAAGGGAAGGTCGTTTTCATTCCTACAGGCTATTTCACAGCTATGGCAGCCGGTGCAGTATTCGTTGTCGATCATAAGACCATACTGAGTCATGTCGATTCTCCTCTCTATTCAACCACGGGGTAGATAGTGGCAGGCAAGCTCTTGTAGTGGGTTCCGAACCCGAGAGGACCGTTCTCCTCGTGGGGGATGAGACTGTTGACGCTGTAATCCCAGACATCGAAGAGCTTGTCGGCATCGCGCTCCGGATACCACCAGCCGTGATCCATGGAAATGACGCTTTCCTTGATGATGGGGGTGATTTCAGCATAGGACTTCACACGACCCCAGGGATTTTCGACCCAGACCCACGTCCCGTTCGCGATGCCGTACCTCTCTGCGGTAACCGGATTGATCTGGACGCTGCCATACGGGTGGATCTCGCGCAGCGTCTTGATGTGACGGTTCTCGGAGTGGAACGAAGTGTACCTTCTCGCACCGGTCGTGAGAGTGAGGGGGAACTCTTCAGCAAGATCCGGACGCGATACGCCCGAGAACTTTGGCTCCATGTAATACGGTAGAGGATCGTCGCCGAGGTTTTGCAGAATCGTACCGTAGAGCTCGATGCGTCCCGTAGGTGTGTTGAATCCGGGTTGCCCATCGGGGCGCAGCAGACCTTTCTCATACTTACGATATTCAAGCTCAAGCTGGCCGATGGGGTTGCTCTTCGCCTTTTCCCATGTAAGCTCCGCGCCACCTACTTTGGCAAGCTCGTTCGAGAGGAAAGCCTCTTCACTCTGCCACTCGGGACGGGTGCTGTTCGGATAGATACGCTTATGCAGTTCGAAAAGGATCTCGAGGTCGGACTTCGTCTCGCC
>JAAXUU010000216.1 GCA_013335845.1 Actinomycetota bacterium | reverse complement strand
CAAGGGATGGCGGAGCGACTGGAACTGCGCCACCATGACCAGGTACACGAAGAGGATCGCAAGGAGTATGACCTTGGTAAGACCTTCGAGCGCCTCGTTGATCGATTCATTCTCACCCGCGATAACGATCTCGGACCCCTTGGGTACATCGAAATCCGCCAAAGTATCCTCGACCGCAGCACCGACCTTGCCGACGTTGTATCCGTCGGCGATGGCCGTCGTCACGGTCACGACACGTCTTTGCCCCTCATGGGAGATGGATGTATAGCCTTGGGCATCCACGATGGTCGCGATGTCTGAAAGTGGAACGTCTTGGTCGAGCTGATCGGAATGGATGCTCAGTTCGTTGAGATCCTGAAGTACGGGTTGGGTATCGGTGTCGGTCGAGACCACCACGGGGTAGTCGGTCCCGTCTTCGCTGATCGTCGTAGTAACGTCGGTGTCACCGAAGATCCCGTTGATCGCTGAATAGACTTGGGAAACCGTCAGACCTTTTTGCATCGCCGCATCTTTGTCCACTATCACACGGACTTCGGGCGAGCCCTCGTCGAAGCCATCGTCCACATCGGTCGTGCCCTCCACCAAAGTGATACGGGCCGAGACATCGGCGGCTGTCTCGCGCAGCAAATCGAGATCATCACCGTAGATATGCACCTCGATGCCGCTGCCGGTGAGCATGGAGATGTCCATCGAACTCGCGGTCGTCGTCACATCGAAACCGGCCGCTTTGGAGCGCGAATCGATTTCACGCGCGATTTCCATCGAAGTGGTCGCACGGTCGCTGTCTAAAATGAGATAGGCGGAGACCGAATTCCCATCATCGGACATGAAAGAGCCCGAACCGAATAAAGATGAACCGCCTGAATCCCCCATCGTGACACCGACGGCTTCCACCCCGTCGACGCCTTCGATCAAAACCGTTACCTCCTCGAGCGCTTCGGTCTTCTCTTCGAAGGTCAGGCCGTCTTCGAAAGTGACGGTCGAGGTTATCTGCGAACTGTTGGTTTCAGGGAAGTATTCCGTGCCTATCTGCGTCGCCGCGAAAGCGGCGAAGGCGAAGAGCAGCGTCACCACTGTGAGCGGGATAGCCTTGTGTCGCAACGATTGGACGAGGACACGCCCGTACCAAGATTGGAATGAATCGAAGAGCCTGTTGGGTTTCTCGACCGTGTTGCGAAGCGCGCCGGAGCACATCATGGGAACGAACGAGAGCGCGACGACAAGACTACCCAGAAGCGAATAGCAGATGGTGAGGGCGAGATCGGAGAAAAGCTGCTGGGTGATACCGGTCTCGAACGCAAAGGGCACGAACACAGCGCACGTCGTGATGGTCGATGCAACGATGGCCCCTGAAACCTGCTTCGTCCCTTGGATCGCAGCTTCTTTGACACCGCTGCCTTCCATCCGTTTTCGGTAGATGTTCTCGATCACGACGATAGAATTGTCGACGAGCATACCGACACCAAGGGCAAGCCCTGAAAGGGAGAGCATGTTCAAGGTGATTCCGGAGAAATACATAAGTATGAGCGCGATGACGAGCGAGAGAGGGATCGATAGCGCGATGACACCGGTGAGCTTCCAGCTTTTGAGGAAGAGAATGATGACGATTATGGCGAGAAGGGCACCATAGAGTAGATTGCTCACGACCGTGTCGACCACCATGTCGACATAGACCCCTTGGTCCATGAGTGTGGTGACGGACAAATCGCCGTCCTCCGCTTCGAGCTCTGCGGTCTTATCGGCAACGGAATGAGCGACATCGACCGTCGAGAACTCGCTCTGCTTCTGAACGGTGAGGACGACCGCGTCCTTACCGTTCACTTTCGTGTAGGTATCGTCGGCATTGTCCACGACCGCGATGTCGGCGATATCACTCAGACGGACCTCGATATCCGCATCGGGTATCGAGAGGATGAGCGTGTCCCCGAGTTCTTCGATATCCGCGAATTCATCTCCGGTGCGCACGAGATAATCGACACCGTCTTCGGTGATGTACCCGTTGGGGTAGCTGAAGTTCTGAGCCTTCAGGATTCGTGCGACCGTCGAACTCGAAAGATAGCTTTCTCCCTCGACGTCGTCAGCTGCCGAGCCGCTCATTTCCATGAGCGCCGAGGTATCCCCTCCCATGAGCGCGATGATCTGATCATCCGTCAGTTCCTCGGAACCACCGGACATGAGGGAAGCATACACCTCGAGTTGCGATAGTTCGTCGTTCACCTTGTCGATCTCATCTTGGCGGACGATGACGTTCACCTGCGTTTCGACCATTCCCCTCGTCGAAACGTTTGCCACGCCCTCGACGCTTTCATAGGCGGTCACGATATTCTCGGTCACGTATGAGCTCACTTCCGCACGGTCTGCATCCGCAAGGTTCACCGTGAGAACCGCGATGGGAAGCGCGTTCATATCGACCTTCGAGATCATGGGAGTCCCCGCCTCTTCAGGCAGGTAATCCGTGAAGAGATCGAGCGTCTCCCTCATCTCGATCATGACGCTATCCATATTCGTTCCGTCGACGAAGCGGATGGCGACCAACGACATATTCTCGGAAGAGGTGGATGAGATGAAATCGACACCGGACGTTGCGGCAAGGGCCCCTTCTATGGGAGTCGTAAGTTCCTTTTCAACCTCTTCCGGTGAGGCACCCGGATAGGTGGTGATGATGACGGCATACGGGAGGTTGATCTCGGGAATGAGACTTGTGCTCATCTTCGTAGCGCTCGTTCCACCGAGTACGAGAACAAGCACGACTGCGACGATTATGGTAAAGGGTTTTCTCACACTGAAAGACGGCAGCATACATCCAACTTTCTCGAAAAGCACGCGATTCCGATCCCGCGCACATACCCGACCCCACGCATATACCTTTCGCGTGTAAGTATACCCGTGCGTTCGTGTGTTGGGGTGGATTTTGCCTAACGGTGAAGAACCGTGACCCTTGCCAAAGCACGAATCGGACCACTTTCCCGTCCGATGTTCCAAGTAGCGCGAACATTTGTTCGTTTAGTATGATACAATGCGAACATGTGTTCGATATAGGCGGTCGGAGAACCGATCTACCGGAGTCATCGCCGCCCTGTAGTGCGAGAGAGCATAGTATGAAGACTATCGACAAATTGGAGATCCTCACCGATGCCGCAAAATACGACGTCGCCTGCACCTCGAGTGGCGTGGACCGCGATGCGAAACTCGGTCGTCTCGGCAGCACCTCCTGTGCGGGCATCTGCCATAGCTTCGCAGCCGATGGGCGCTGCATCACGCTCCTCAAGGTCCTGATGACGAATGCGTGTATCTATGATTGCGCCTACTGCACGAACCGCATTAGCAACGACATACCTCGTGCCACGTTCAGCCCACGCGAACTCGCAGATCTCACCATAGAGTTCTACCGCCGGAATTATATCGAAGGCCTTTTCGTGAGTTCAGGTGTCATCCGCAACCCTGATTACACGATGGAGCGGATGAGTGAAGCTGTTGCCATACTCCGCAACGAATACGGTTTCAACGGATACATCCATGCAAAAGCTATCCCGGGAGCAAGTGAGGAGCTC
>JAAXUU010000030.1:8427-9720 GCA_013335845.1 Actinomycetota bacterium | reverse complement strand
CTCGACGTGGGGCGCGATTCATTCGATCAGGAATGACTTTTCTATCCCTATACCATCGTATGTCACGGGGACATCTCCGTTATACACATCGAATATATCCGTAACCGTAATCGTCAACGTCCAGTTATTTCCCTGTAATTTTTCATAACCATCCCACGTACACTCCAGCAGCACCAACTCAGACGTATCGATGGTGTCCTTGGTTTTCAAATCCGCGAAATCGGGAATCGTGACATACTTGGTGTGACCGTTGACCCAGAATCCTCCGGCATCGAACACCGCAGGGCTCAAACTCAAAACATAATATCTTCCGCTTGGTTGCAAACCTTTGTTTGCCCACATTTCACTCAACCAGCCCTGCACACTGGCGTCCTTTCCAGAGTCGATCGTCAAACCATCGCTATACGTGACATTGAAATGCGGATAGGGATCCAAGTCAAACACGCGTTCCGTTTTCCACAAGCTCTCTTTATCTCCCGGTGCTTCTTTATCCCAAAGGAGGACCGGAAGCCCCAAGGCCGGTTTCTGTCCAAGATTGACGAAGGGCAGAGCTTCTCCATTCCACTCGGCGTATCTTACAGCCGTTGCATCAGCGGAAATATCCGCTGTGCTCATACCGATGATCTGAGCAAAATAGTTACTGACAGTCTCCGAACACGTGACCTTTATGGCCAGCGGATCCCCGCTGATATCCGGGTCCGCCTCATATCCGACACTCGCCGGGTCGATGAGCACCGCGCTGGTCTGGGGCGAGCCGTTGGCGGTCGCAAGCTCTATCGCCGTCGCAATAGCGGAAGCTTCCGAACTTGGCGTCAAGTCTCTTGCGCCCGCCAAAGCTCCCGCATCTGCAGCTTTCTGAAGCTCTGATTTGGTGAGCACTAAGTTACCCACGTCGACAGACAATGCGACAAAGCCACACAATACCGTTAATATCAGGGCGAAAATCGCCAAAGACTGTCCTTCTTCGACTCTAAAAAACTTCTTGAATCTTTTCATGGCTGCACCCTTATCTCCACGATATCATCGACTTGGACAGTCGCACCGAAGGCCCCGCTTTTCGCCTCGATAACCACCCGTGCCCCCGGGACAACAACACCGACCCGCCATGGCCTCATGGCTTCGGTACATCGAAGCACGCGACCTTGCGCATCGAGAAATAACACATCGATAGGAAACTTCATGAAAAAGGAATGGACACTATTACACGGAATCAGCGCCAGGCCTTCCGACAAGCGCAAATCTTTCATTCCCATGAGCCCCAGGAACCGACCCCGGAAGTTATCGGCAATGTCT
>JAAXUU010000030.1:0-8417 GCA_013335845.1 Actinomycetota bacterium | reverse complement strand
GCTCTTCCGATCTTCACATCTCCTGTCCTTTGCAGCACCAGTTGTCTTTTCTGTTTCATCATATCTCCGCTTGCGTCGTCCTCTCGGCTGACTCACTTCGAATCTCGAATTCGTGATTGCCACAGGTGAAACGTTCTCCAAATCTGAAATCCGCCATTGATGCTTTGGTTCCTCGCACCTCGATTATGCCGGGTAATGTGCACCTCGCCTTGATGGTGGCTTCACCGCCCCCAGAATAGGTCGGATTGTTCTTGAGTGTCAAAACGAAACCGGGTCCCTCTTTATCTAGATCGAGGTCGCATCCTGCGACATTCGCGCCGAAGCCGATTGTAAACTGGGTGCTGCCCAACTCGGTGCCAATCAGCCGACCACTATTCAGCCGACCGATATCCAACGATGACCAATCCCGTGCTCCTGACTTTCGATAGAAAAGAACCCCCTTGAACAACTCCTCTTGTTTTCGCTTATTCGAAATCAAACCCTTTCGGACAAGAAAGACAAGTAATATCACCCCTGCAATCGCAAGAGCCGGTATCCCATACTTCAGAAAGGCCGCCTGCACTTTGCCCATAAAGGATTTTATCGGCGTCTGCCTTACGACCGACAAGGAAACCTGCTGCGTAGATAGAGATGTCGACTCGTGGCCTGCTCGAATCGTCAAATCGACCGAAAGTTCAGCCGCCTGATCATCCGCGGGAATGGTTAGGTAGAAAACTTGCTCTGTCGAACCAAGCGCTTCAACTGAGACCAGTTGATTCCTGAGGGTCACATCAGAGGTGCCCGACACGACCTCGATGGTCTCCGCGTAGGCCGATTGATTGGTTACCGTAAGCGGGACAGCGACCTCTTCGCCCACAACCCCATAAACTATGGATTGCCCCCCATTGACGATGGTCTCCACAGCTCCGGGTTCTACGACAGAGAAAGGTTCGATAGCCTGCGTGAGAACGAACTCTTCTCCCCGGTAGACCCCACGTACGCGAACCTCTCCTTCCACGGATCCGGGGCTTTCAACCGTAGCGATGGACGCGAATGCCCCATCTGCAGGCACGAGGTCTCCATCCACACCGGTATCCAGCAAGGCAGTCACGATCTCACCTGTATCAGAGCGAAAAACCAACTCCGCAGTACCGATCTCCAACTCATTCGAAGGAAGCAATGGTTTGCCGGAACGAGAGAGCCAAGCGCGACACACCATACTCTCACCGACTAAACGATCGCTCTGTCTCCCGATATCCACATTCAGAACGGGAAGCTCTCTTACGTTAACCGGAATCGTTCTGCGAGTCAGAGTAGTACCCCCCTGTAACACGCGGAATTCGAATGCATACTCTCCTGTACCCTGTTGCTCGTCATAAGTTGCCCGATAGATCCCCTCTTGCTGAGTCAAGGTCAACCATCCCCCTTGAGGGTACCCGTTGACAAGACATCTCGCTTCTACGGATAACACTTCCTCGGTCCCGAGGATCACCACTTCCAGAGGTATAGGCGCTTCAGTTGAGAATTGCGCATTTATGGTCGGTGATTGGATTTGAAGGCGGATTTTCGTGTCTCGGCAAACGAGAACCGAAACACCCTCCCTGACAGGATACCGCAGCGTCCAAGCGCCGATGTTTCCTTCACTTTGATTATCCACGACCATCATCGAATAGCCGTCACCGGTATCGGTAACGAATGATTGTTGTGAACTGTTACCTGTCAGCTGTAACTCACTGAGGGACACATCACCGAGCACAAGGCAATTCACCTGCTTAGTATTCGTATCGATGACGAAATCGAAGGTTCCCGTCAGCTCATCTTGCATAGTCGTATCGAAAAGAATCTCACGTCCTTTTAGGGAGCCGATTATCTCGAAGAAACTGCTGGCGATTTCGCTGGGATTTTGATTCGAGAAAGACAGCGCACCTGTCTCTTCCCCGATTCTCTGCAGTATCTCCCCGGAACTACCTCCGAACCCTACCGTATAAACGGGATAGCCCTTCGTTCCCAGCGAGGCCACTTCTTCCCAAAAGCCTGCCATATAGCTATCCATCAGTGCGGCATTCCCGCTCGTTACTTCGTCCGGATCTGGGGTTCCATCGGTCAGGAACACAATCGCCTTTTGATAGGATGGGTCCGTCAATCCATCGAGCATCCGTTCCGCTTCTTGCAGCGCCTTCATATAGTCCGTGTAGCCGTCCGCCTCTGGGATTCCGTCGATCGAGCCCTTAAGGCTCTCCCGCCCGCTGTCTGCAAGCAGTGTGAACTCCTGGGCATTGTGGGCTTCAGACTCGAAGTAGATGACGCCCATCCGGTCTTCCTGCCCCAATAAATCAACTATCAACTTCGCTGCAGTCAGTCGTTCCTGTGCCGAATCCGTGCTCTTCATGCTCCCGGAATTATCGATTACGAGGACAACTGCGACGTTTTCTTGGCTTGTCGAGGCAGCCTGAGCTACATCTACTGCTGATAGCATCAAGATGCTAAGCAGAATAATGAGCCCAAGTGCCTTGAGAAGCCTATTTTTCATACTCCTACCCCATAGCCGCTAGAATATCTTCAGAAGGTTCATAGCCGCAGGACCTAATAACACGACGAAAAGTGCCGGGAACATTAGAAAGACCAAAGGAAGCAGCATCAAAACAGGAAGCCGTTGCGCTTTTTCCTCGGCTCGTTGTTGTCTTTTCTGGCGCATGACCCGCGACTGAGTACGAAGCATGGTAGAGACATTCGAACCGAGCTTCTCAGATTGGATAACTGCCATCAAGAAACTGCGGACATCATCGACCTCTGTCCGGTCGGCAATGCTTTTAAACGCCTCGATTCGATTCCGCCCTTTGTTGATATCAGCCAAGGCTTTCATTACCTCCACACTAAGAGGTCCTTGCATCTTTTGCGCAGATTTCTTCAACGCCGAATCGAATCCCAAACCGGCTTCGACGCTGATATAGAGGAGGTCGAGAAGATCCGGAAGGCTACGCTCTATCAGTTTCCTTCTCTTATTCGCCTTTGAGCGGACGAGGGAAATCGGAAGAACGATTCCAATGAGGGCGAAGATGGGAATCAGGGCCGGAGAGGAGGACTCGTTTTGTCGAACGATAAGGATGCAAACACCTCCGAGCACCAGAGCCAACAGAACCTGCAAGCCGATGATGCGCAGTGGAGTATATTCCTTTTCGAGGCCGGCTTGGATAATCGATTTCTTGTAGTTCTGCACAATGGAATTCGGGGTCAGTTTCCCCAGAAACTCCAGAAACTTCTGATAGGTGGGACCGATGACGCGTTTAGAAAAAGATTGATCGTCACCTTCGGGACCCTGCTCGGGGTTACCCCGCATTTGAATTTCCCGAATACGCTGCTGCGCTCGGTCTCTCCTCGTCGAAAGAGAAGACAGCGCCAGGAAAAAGAGGAGGGATAGTGTGATGAATACAGTGAAATACACAATGAAATCCATCGCTATACCTCCAGCTTCGTCATTCTGAGCATAATGAATATGCCTGCGAGCGTCATGAACGTCGACACCACTACCAGTATGATGCCTATAGGTGTATTGAATAGCTGCCCGATGTACGTTGGATTCAAGACAGCTAAAACAACGGCGATGCCGGGGGGAAGCAGCCCTATGATGATGGCGGACATCTTGCTTTGGGATGTCAATGTCCTGACCTGCCCTTGCATGCGCACGCGTTCGCGCACTGTCTCGGCGATCGTCTCGAGAATTTCCGCGGAGTTTCCACCCACCTGTCGTTGCACGATCATAGCTGTAACGAATAGACTGATATTCTCGTCATTCGTTCGGTAGGATAAGTCCAGCAAGGCTTCCTCTATGGACTTCCCGAGCGTATTATCTCTCGTGACCTTGTCGAACTCATCCTTTATCGGACTATCCAAATCGTTTCCCGCTACGCTCATCGCCTGGACGAAGCTGAGCCCCGCCCGTAAACCGTTGGCAATGAGAGTCAAAGACTCGGGCAGTTGATGATACAAAGCGTTTGCCCTCTTATCGCGAACCCTGTTGACATATATATCCGGTGCCAAAAAACCGATGACCGCCGCAATCAAGGCTATATACAGCAAGCGGCTGAACAGCACCACAAGGATGAATGCAACGACGGCAAGCGCGCACGATAGAATCGTCAGCTCCTCCGGTCGCATCGTCATCCCCGCTTGATGCAGCTTCCTGCGTTTTTTGTCGAGATATCTATTGAGGAAACCTAGGCGGAAATCACTTTTCTGCACTCTTCCCAAATTCAGCGATTCGGCATCCAGCGCACTCTCATCAAAATCTTGGACACCGATGCTCTTCACCTCTTGCAGGCGTTGACTAACGATCATTCGCCTGTCGACCAGTGAAGAAAGCAGGAGATACAGATTCAGGGCTATGGCAGTGAAAAGAAAGCTGTACATCACGTAACTCATAGCTTCAGCTCACCCCTTCCTCTCAAGTCGAAAGGCGGGCAGAAGGTCGAGGGTGGCAACGATTCGCCGATCATTCTCAGTTTATCTAAATAGGTTGGGGTGATACCGGTGGCAACGTGCCTTCCGATAACCTTCCCTGTGATGTCGACACTGTCCTGCATGAAGACGAAAAGGTCTTGTGTCGTTATAGTATCCCCTTCCATACCGATGACTTCCGAGACTTTCACAACTTTACGGGAGCCGTCAGGAAAGCGTGAAATCTGGATGATCAAATTGATGGCCGATGCGATCTGCTCTCGAATCGATAGAGACGGAAGCTCCATTCCGCTCATCAAAACCATCGTCTCGAGTCGAGACATGGAATCCCTCGTTGAATTCGCGTGGATCGTAGTAATAGATCCATCGTGGCCTGTGTTCATCGCCTGAAGCATATCGAGAGCTTCCCCGCTTCGTACTTCGCCGACGATGATTCTGTCGGGGCGCATACGCAATGTATTCACGACGAGATCGCGAATCGTGATTCTCCCTTTCCCTTCGATGTTCGCCGGACGGGACTCCAGGCTTATCACGTGTTTCTGTTGAAGCTGTAGTTCCGCCGCGTCTTCTATCGTCACGATTCGTTCGTTTTCCGAGATGAAACTTGATAACACATTCAGAAAGGTCGTCTTCCCCGACCCGGTTCCTCCGGAGATGATGATGTTCATTCTTGCTTTGACGCTTGCTCTCAAGAATTTCGCGATATCCATATTGAGTGTTCCGAACGTGATCAAGTCTTCCAGAACATAGGGGTCCGTCGCGAATTTTCGAATCGTGATGGTCGGGCCCTTGATCGCCAGCGGTGGGATGATGACGTTTACACGTGAGCCGTCCGCCAAACGAGCGTCTACCATAGGGGAACTCTCGTCCACCCGTCGCCCTATAGGGGTGACGATTTTATCGATAGTATGATAGACATGCTGGTCGTCTCGAAACGTCACCGGCGTCAGGTAGATCTTTCCCTCTCGTTCCACATATACCGTATCACAACCATTGACCATGACCTCCGTCACGGTCTCGTCCTCAAGCAATGCCGTGATAGGACCGAATCCGTAGATCTCATCCATAACGGATTTCTGTAACTTCTGTTTATCCATCTGCGACAGGTGCTGATGGCTCATAATCAGCGTTTCGGATATTTTTTCCCGCACAAGCGTAGCGACGAGCTTCTTCTGTGCTTCGTCAGTTTTATCGGGTGTCACATCGATCTCGTCTATGATTTTGTCAAGGATCTCATGCGTCAAAGCAAACATCTCCTGCTGTTTCCTTTGAGTGGACGCCTCGAGTTCTATGCGTTGAGACTGCGCCGCTTCCTCTTCAGTGGCGATATGGAACCCTTCCGTATTCATACTACACTTCCTACCGATTGATCTTCTTCGATAAAGCTTCGCACCGCCTGCTCAATCGAACCGGTTTTCTTGAATGGCTTTTTGGTGCCGACATAAGGCGACCCAATATTCAGTGAGGCGTATACGCCCGATGCATCCTCGGGGATCGTAAAGGAGACCGGCATATCCAACGTTCTTTCCACGCGTGACTTGCTCATCGAAGAACGGCTTAAACGGTTGAGAGCCAATCTCACCCTCGCTGCCGGGAAATTCATTTCGCGAAGCAGGATAAGCGCGGACTTGACATTGCTCAACGCCAAGATATCGGGTGTCGTAACCATGAAGAGGGTATTTGTTAGGGCAAAAACGGGACGGATGACTTCCAGGAAATCCGAGGGTAGATCCAAAACAATGTAATCGAAGGACTCTTGCAAGGTACTGAGAATTACTTGGATATGGTCCCCGTTCACGAAGTCACCAAGTTGTGGGTCCGGGTTGGAGGCGAGCACCTTCAAGCCGGATTCATGAGTCACCATGAAGCTCTCAATGAGATCCCCGTCGATATTGCGGATCTCATTGACGACATCATTGATGGAGTTACGCACGGGCAGATTCAACGCCAATGCTACGTTGCCATAATTTAGGTTCAGGTCTACCAACGCGACGCGTTTTTGTGTCTCATTGCGCAAGAGAACGGCAAAGTTGACCGCCAAAAAGGTTGTTCCGACGCCACCTTTGGTCGAGAAAAAGGAGATGATCTTCCCGCGAGAGACTTTGCCCGCGGGTACCCTTCCTTTTGAACTTTTAATCGATTCTTGCCACTGCAGCTTTTTTACCTGGCTCCGATACACCGACTCGACAAGGGTTTCGGTGTCCGCCGAAGATGGGAGGACGTCCGAAATTCCCATCCGCAAAGCTTTTTTCATATTCTCCATTGTGCTGTTGTCGTCGAGAATAATGATGCTCTTCGAGGGGAATGCCTCTATAACAGCTTGCCCGAGTCCATACCCATTCCCCAAATAGTCGGCATCCAATAAAATGACGTCGGAATGGTCGGTCCTGAAGAATTCATTGGGATCGATGGTGGGTTCTAAAGGCTTCCTCACGTCCAGATCATTGAAGTTCGAGAGTTCACCGTATAGTTCATCGCTTCGTGCCTGGGATGAATGAAGAATCAAAACGTGAATTAGAGTATTCATTATCGCGTCCTCCATTCATCGAAATTCTGGGCACTATATTGAGAGAAAGGCACCAGCGTGTTGTCAACGGGATTTCTCAAGCTCATCTGAATCGACCCGGAAAGAATGGCGAATGAGATGATCTCAGCCTGTTCGGGTTTCGCCAAAAGGACGACCGAAGTCGTAACACCTTGACTGTTTACGATTGCGCCATCCTCATCGAAATCGAGTGGACCCACTTTCAAGACTTCCAGATCTTGAAGCTGCGTGAACGTCGTATAACCGCCACCCGGAGAGATCTCAAGGGTCTCATAGGAGATAAGAAGATCGACCTTGTCGCCCTGCTCGACATAACCGGACACCCCGGAAACTTCAGTGACAGGAATCGATATCGCGCGCATATTCTCCGGAATCCGATAGGATAGGCTCGTCGCCTCATCCTCACCGGCAACTTTACTGGTGAGGAACTGTTCACCGGCCGTCACATCCACTGTTGTCGTCAAACCGACGAGCTCTTCCTTCGCAACTGCGGCCTGGGAATGAATGGTCTCAATCGGGACGGCCACAATATCGAGCATCTCCTCGGTCACTTTCGAATGAGCTGGAATATCCGAAACGGCTACGACCACGTTTCCGCGCGCAATGCCTTCATTGGATGTCGATTTGATAGTCTGAAAGTATGTATACACCAACCCAACAGAGACTAAAGACAGCAGGACCGCCACTAACAGAATCCCTCTCTTGCCCTTCATACGTACCTCCAATATGTTCGTTGCTCTCTTTAATCGCCCAGGGCTTCATACTCGATGCGCATTCTTGCTGTAGAGCTTATATCAATCGGCTCGTTATAAATCAGTCCAACAAGCGGGCTTACCGAACCCTCGACGGTGACAACCGCCTCGCGCTCTCCTCCGCCGACATCTTGGATGCTCACCGTAACGATCGCCATTCCAAAATCGTCGAGATAGTTCTGCGCAGCAGTAACCGCAAGTGAAGTGTCCGGATCGACGGCAAGCATTCGGGCTGATTCCCGAGAGGCGTTATTGAAGTTGGCCTTCGCATAGAAATACCACCCGAAGTCGATAACCGCGACGATAAGGAGCAACATGATCGGAAGGATAAGAGCGAATTCGACCAAGCTCTGTCCTTCTTCCTTCTCCATGAAGCGCTTTTTCACGCTCATCGTGCCCTCCTTTCAGATAACGGGAATCCGCCCCCAAGCCTGCAATGCCAGTACGCTCAGAGCGCCAAGCCCGATTGCGACGGAATACGGAATGTAGTTGCCCTTCTCCTTGCTGGGCACGACCTGAAAGCGATCGCGCTGCTGGACGATCTTGCTGTTTGGAAAGTATCCGCCAAACAACCACAGTACTCGATACACGATCATATTTCCTATATTCTTGAGGAGCATCCCCAGCTCCCCTTGGATAGCTTTATAAACGAGAACGATTACCCCACCTGATAACGCGGCCATCAG
>JAAXUU010000215.1 GCA_013335845.1 Actinomycetota bacterium | reverse complement strand
TGTGAATCTTCGCGATGATTTGCGAAAGGCACTCTATGAACGTCTCTCCACTGAGACGATCGCCGCACTCGTACGGGAAGATCGCGACCGAGCTAAACGTGAGATAACGGCAGCTCTCGATCTTCAGTTGCGCGCACCCGAGTTCTCTTTCGCTCCCGCAGAGCAGAAACATCGGGCGGCGCAGGATGTGGTGGATATGATGCTGGGTTTCGGGCCTATAGAACGGCTTCTGGACGACCCTCTGGTGACAGAGATCATGGTGAACTCGAGTGACTCGGTTTTCTATGAGAGGGAGGGGAGAATCCATAAGAGCGACGTGGTTTTCGCCGATGACGATCAGGTCCGGATGATCATCGACCGTATCGTCGCCCCCTTGGGTCGTAGGGTGGATGAACAAAGCCCGATTGTAAGCGCGCGTTTGCCTCAGGGACATCGCGTGAACGTTATAATCCCACCGCTTTCTTTAGACGGGCCTGTGCTCACAATCAGAAAATTCCGTGCTGAGATCTATACCTTGACGGAGCTTGTGGAAATGCATTCTTTAAGCGAACCGCTCGGCTGCTTGCTTTCCTGGGCCGTTCGTTCCCGTAAGAATATCGCCGTAGCCGGAGGAACGGGTGGTGGCAAGACGACGCTGCTCAATGCTTTATCCTGCGAGATAGATCCGTCGGAACGTATCATCACCATCGAAGACTCGGCAGAGCTGAAATTCTCTCGGCATCCGCATGTCGTTCGTTTGGAAGCGCGGCAGAAAAACGCCGAAGGTCAAGGTGAAGTGAGCATACGTGAGCTGGTTATCAATGCGCTCCGCATGCGCCCTGACAGGATCGTCGTGGGGGAATGCCGTGGCGAGGAGGCACTCGATATGCTCCAAGCGATGAATACGGGACACGATGGCTCGATGACAACCTTGCATGCGAATACCCCCGCAGAGGTAGTCGCCCGCCTGATAATGATGGCACGTTTCGGATTGGACCTGCCTGTAGATGTAATCGAAGCGCAGATTGCATCCGCTCTCGACCTTATCGTACAACAAGACCGCTTCGCTGATGGTTCCCGGCATGTGACCGCTGTCGTTTCCTGTTCCAAGGGGGCGGAGGGTGTTGAGCTTGAAACGGTCGCCCGCTGGGATAGGGTGACCAAATCCTATCACTATGAACATGTCCCATCTTGGCTCGATGAGCTGCCCTTTCTCGGTATCGCATCGAATGAGGAGGTGGCACAATGGCGTCTCAAAACGGGATAGCGGTTCTAATATCCATGCTCTTTGCGGGATGTGCGTTCGCACTATGCATATCATCGTTATCGGAGCTAGCCGTGCGCCAGAACAGGCGTTCGAAGATGCGCTCGCATTTCGTGGTATCCGAGAATCACTCGCGTGGTACGGGACTTCTTGCTACGAAGATCGAAGGATTCATACGAAACGGTTCGCCGATTCAGATTCCCTTTGTCAATTCTGTCGTGGGTCACTCTTTGCTTGGGGTACTGCCGACGAAACTTTCCTCGGAACTTTCGTCAGCCGGGATGCTTTGCTCTCCGACAAGGGCATATGAGCTTTCGATTGTGTGTGCCGTCGCGTTCGCCTTGGCGAGTTTCGTGATCTCCTCGTCCTTTGTTGTTGCGCTTGTAGTGTCTGTCTTCTCTCCCTATTTATTGCTCCGTCTTGCCTCGTCTGAGCGGAAAAAACGGCTTCGTCGCTTACGAGAACAGCTTCCGGAAGCCCTTTCTTCCATCGGTGTAGCGTTTGGCGCGGGGTATTCGCTGCCGCAAGCTTTGTCCTATGCGGCCGCTAACACCCGCGCTCCACTTTCGGAGGAACTGTCGGCGATTGTTTGGGATATCGAAGCGGGCAAGGGGCTTATGGAGGCACTCGCATCATTGGAAAAGCGAACGGAAATCCCGGAAGTTTCATTCATCGCCGTGGCATTCACAATCCAGTTGCGAACCGGCGGTAGCCTCAAGGATATTTTGGAATCCGCTTCGACGTCTCTCAAAGAAGGATTCGAGTTCGAGCGCAACTTGAATGCACAAACCGCGCAAGCACGTCTCTCGGCTCGCATCGTTGGGCTCATGCCGTTTTTCCTGCTTGCGATACTTTTCGTCATCTCCCCTGAGTACCTCGAGACATTCTTCGGGACCGCACGGGGTTTCTCGGTATTCATATTCGCGGTCGTTCTAGACGCGGTTGGTCTATTGACGATCAAACATATTCTTTCTGTCGAGAGATGAGGATACCTTGAACGGCGTAGGCGCGATGACACTGTTTGCCGGAGTTGCTTTTGCGGCTTGTGCCGCAGGATGTCTTTCTGGAATCATTATCGATTCGCTTTCCAGTCAGCGCACGGCAAGAAAGCTTCGGGACCGAATCGACACTATGGGGGCATCATCGAACGATGCCTTTGGGATCCCGCCGCTATCTCCCTCGCTGTGCATCTTGTTGAAACTTGCCGGAAGTTTATCTCGAATCGGGTTACCGAAATCACTCCGAATGAAACCGTCTGAAATCGATATGTTATCCATTGCCCAAGCCGGTCTTAGCGAGAGGTTGAAACCACGCACGCTACCTACTCTGCGTTGGTGTTGCGCTTCGATCGTCGCCATCATCGGATCGCTTCTTTGCTTGCCCATCAGTGGTTTTCTGGCGTTTTCGGCATTCTTGGTCGGGGGCTTCATCGGTCATAGATGGCCGGTATATGTTTTGAAACGCACTGCCGAACACAGGCGGAATGTGTGTGAGCACGGACTTCCCGCCATGATCGATATCGTAGCGCTTTGCATACGCGCGGGGGCTTCATTCGATTCCTCTGTTGAAACTTACTGCGAACGCTTCGATTCCCTGTTGGCGCATGAGTGCATGAGGGTGTATCGCGAATACTCGCAGGGTCTCGCATCCCGGGATGATACTTGGCGTCGCCTTGCGGTTGAACTGGAGATTGCGTCCTTCAGTCGATTCGTTGAAACGACACTCCAAGCGATTCATTTCGGCGCACCCCTTGCAAGTGTGTTATTGGAGCTTTCTTCAGATATACGCAAAGAGTACAAAGCGCGCACAACGGAACGCGTAGCGAAAGCTCCGGTGAAAATGCTTATTCCTACGGGGGTTCTCATACTTCCTGCGATGCTGCTGCTGGTAATGGGTCCCGTGGTATTGAATCTGACCAATGAAATGATGTGAGGAGGCAAGATGAGGAAGTTGTTGCGGAAGTTCGAATCCTTGGGTCGTGTCGTTACGGACGAAAAAGGACAAGCGACCACGGAGTACGCCATTTTGGTCGGGGTACTTGTGGTCATCGCGATGGTCGCAGTGACCGCGTTCAAGGGGAGGCTACAAGAACTGTGGGATACGATTTCAAGCGGAATCAATGGGCTTTGACGCGAGGGACCAAGAACGAAAACGACGGTTCCGCGTCCTATCGATAGCCTTTTTTGTATTGGCTTTAGTTGTCGCAACGGGCTTGTACTTCTTGTGTACCGCACAAACCGAAGAGGTCCGGAGGGATTTCATGGTAGATGCAGCAGGATATGAAGATGTCGATGGAGAAGACTCTGGTGGAGTTGACA
>JAAXUU010000214.1 GCA_013335845.1 Actinomycetota bacterium | reverse complement strand
GACGAGGAAGATCTTCTCAACGCGCTCGTGGGAACCGCCGATAACCAATGTCCAGACCGCGATAGCCGCGATGGGAACCGAAACGTATTTGCTGACACCGAACAATTCCATACCCGCAGCCACACCTGCGAACTCCGAAAGGGTGGTGGCGGTATTCGCCAAGAAGAGCGCAGTCATCGCGAATGCTGCAAGTTTGATGCCGAAACGCTCGCGAATGAGCGACGAGAGGCCTTTGCCCGTGACTGCGCCCATACGCGCACAGGATTCCTGCACGATGATGAGCAGGATCATCATGATGGGTATCAGCCAAAGCGTGCCGTAGCCAAAGCTCGCGCCGGCGGTCGAATACGTCGAAATACCGCCGGCGTCGTTGCCTGCCATAGCGGCGACGATTCCCGGTCCCATAGCGGCGAGAATGACCAAGATGCGTTTCTTGGTTGACTTGGTCTCTGTAGTGCCCGTGTGATCTTCTTGAGTCACGACTGTGCTTTTCTTCGCATCCATGTGTATCGGCACTGTTCGCTTACAGGGTGCTGAAGGCGGTGGCCAACGCGATTTGCAGGATAAGCGCAAAAAGCATAGTCGAGACGTTCAGCCCGAAATACGACACGAGGTTTCCTTTGTCATGCTGCCATTTCGCGAAGGCGGAAAGAACCGCGCTGCTCACGACGACGAGGAACACCGTTATCGTGGCCGGTAAAAGGGTGTTCGAGAGGGAAATCAGTATCGTATTCGTGGTGTGGCTATCGGTCACCCCTAGGAATGCCGCAAGGAGTAGTCCGCAGAAACCCGCGATCAGAAATCCCACCAAAATATCGCGACCAAGAAGTTTCGAGAACGATAACTCTTCGTCGCCGTCATGTTCGATGAGTTTGTTTATGGCATAGGAGCAAACGTCGCTCGCTATGATGAGTACAAGTGGCATGACGATAAGCGTGCCTACGAAGAAGTCCAGTTTCCCGAAGAAGCTGATCAGGGCGGCGGTGACTATCCATGCTATGAACCAGAACTCACGCTGTAGGAACCATTTGAAGAAGCCCAGTATCTCACTGTCGGTCGCTTCCCTCCGAGCTGCACCGGCGATGGCCAGGTCCTCATTGTGCTCTTCTTCGATAACGTCCAACGCGTCGTCGACGGTGACGATTCCGAGGAGCTTGCCCTCTTCGTCGATGACGGGCATAGCCAAGATGGAATACTTCGAGATGGCATCGGCGACTTCCTCTTGGTCGTCATCGGGAAGCGCGGTGATCAGATCTCGGAACGCGAGATCTCCTACGACAGCATTGTTGTTCGCCAACACCAAGGTGCGCATCGAAAGGACGCCGGTGAGCTTTCGACCTTCGGTGATCGTGTAGACATATTGGACGGCCTCATGATCTTCCGGCAGGTTCCGTAGCTTCTCGATGGTTTCGCCCACGGTTGTTTCCTCGGGAACCGAGAAGAACTCAGTGGTCATGATACCGCCGGCCGTCTTCTCCTTGTATCCAAGCAACGCGCGGATGGCCCGCTCTTCTTTCACTCCCATGAGCCGCAGCAGCGTCTCGGCCTTCTCATAAGGAAGGTCGCCGATAATGTCCGCCGCATCGTCCGGATCCATCTGGGCGAGCAGGGTGCTGGCACGCGCTTCCGAAAGATCATCGATGACGTCACTCTGGAATTCTTCTTCCAACTCCGAGATGGTCTCGGCCGCCTGTGCATTATCGAGGTGCTCGAACACGCTCGCTCGTTGTTGCGGGTCGAGTTGCTCGAGGATGTCGGCGACGTCAGCGGGGTGGAGTTCGTGCAAGCGTTTATGCGTGACCGACAACTTCACCTGAGAAAGGTCGCGGTCGAGAAGATCCATGTAGTTCCATGCGATGATGTTCTCGCTCAGCGGGTGTTTCAAGGCTTTGGTGATCCCGAGCACGGTAGTCTCAAGACGCGGAGACAAACCGCGGAGAATCCCACGCGCGCCGACTTCTGCACCGAGCAAGCGGAGTTGGTTGCTCGAAACCGAGAACTTGAGATCGTTTACACGCACGACTTTCAAACCCTGCGTATCGACGATCTGCTTATTCAGCAAGTCACGCGAAAGCAGGATCTCATCAGGTTGGAGATAGCTGAAGCGGATTTCATGGGATTCGACTTTGAGTTTGATGCGCTCTCCATCGAAATCCTCGACGTACTTGCGCCAAGAAACCATGAAGGGTGTTTTCGCGGGTCCCTTGAAAGCTAGGGAGGTTATGCGGGGAAAGACTTCACCTGTTGAAATGGCGAGGTCGGAGATGGTGCCTATTTCTTCACCGGTCGAATCGACGACAGGTCTGTCAAGCATTTGGGAGAGATATATCATGGCGCTCCTCTAGTGTTGCTAGTGCTACGCCAACTCTGGCGTAGACTGTTTGTACGACGGTTGCCTTCCGGGCCGCCGTAGGAAGAGGAGGCACAGAGGGCTACTTACTGCGAGGTTGGTGAGGTTTCACTAAAACCCTTTTCTCTTAGATTACAGGTCACAAAAGTCGGAGTTTCGACTTGGATGAAGGTATAAAAATACCCCTTCATCCTGTTGGGATAAGGGGCGCGAAATCCAAGCGGAGCTTGGTGTCTGCCTTTGGGGCAAACGTTGCGCTCTCATCCCTCGTTTTTAGTTTTGGCACTGTTTGGCGTAGAGCGCACGCACGCGCGAAGCGGCGATGCAGTGGGAGACCCACCAATTTACCCAGCCACGTTAACCACGCCTTAATCCGGCAGAGGTTGTTCTACCCATTGGCGTCTCTCGACATTTCCGGGCAGTGGCCTGTGTCCAAACAGGAGCCGCACCATAACGGACGGAGCTCCTTCTCTTGTCAATACCACGGAACACGTTCGCTCCCGTAGCCTGCTTATTGTACGCAGACTTATACACAGGAACAATACTAAACCGGTAAATTTACTGTGAGCGACGAAAACAGGTACCATGCAGGAGCCATGCAGGTATCAAGCAGGAACCATGCGGGCACCAAGCAGGTACCGCTGTAGAATCCTTTAGCAAATAGGGTGGCAGCAGCGCTATGCGTTGTATTTTTTCAAGAATCGCTTTGCTTTAACACGAACTTGTTGTCGTGGGTTGTCTACGTTCGTTTGAACGAATGCGAGCATTTGATCTTTATAATGCGAATAGGGATACAAGCTATCGAAGCTATCGATTAACTGCCCTTTTGCTACGTTCGTGCATTCGGGTGATACTTCGCCTTTATGAAGAAACGTGTGCTTGTCGATCTCCAGGAGTTTCGGGATGATAGCATGCTCGGATTCGGGGTGGGAATCGATGATACTTCGTATACCCGCCACCGCACTTCCAAAAGTAACGACGGAGGTGGCATCGAGGAATGGAAGGTATCGCTCTTCGATAGCTTCCCATTTATTCTCGCTATCGACCTTTAGCATGTTGGGCATGATTTGTATGAAACCCCATTTGATAAAGGAGTTCTCACTGTCCATAAGCCGAGCAATTCGCTCGAAATAGGGATAGAGGAGCTCGGGGTTTTTCTCACTGAGTCGTCTGATGATCTTCTCGCAGGTGAACTTGATCGCGGATGTATCCTGCTCGAT
>JAAXUU010000213.1 GCA_013335845.1 Actinomycetota bacterium | reverse complement strand
TTCGAGCACAAGCTCGGCAGACTTGAGACCGGTTCTAATCGGGCAATCCGCGCAGGTACCCCTCACAAGCGTGATGCTCGTCACCCCGTCGCCGACAAGGCAGATCAATGCTGTTTCCTCGATACGCACTAAACAGGCGACCTCGACGAGCCCGCTCTTGTCGTACGCGTTCTTATTGGCTTGGGTCGCTTTTCGACAGGCGAATACCACGTGGCCATCGTTCGCCTCCATGGACCTGTGCGCATAGTGCATGAGCTCGGCATCGTTCGGGCGATGCGCCTCCAATGCACATGTCGGACAGACCGTCGCACACGTGCCGCATCCGATACATAGATCGGGCGTTATCACCATTTCGTTGTCTTGGATCTTAATAGCACCCGACGTGCATGCATCGGCACACTTTGTGCAAGTGGCATTGCGATTACGCACTACGGCGCACCTTTCCGAGTGCACCGTGATGTCGAGGCTTTCAATTCTTCCAAGAACTTCGATAACCGATCCAAGTTTGGGCATGACTACCGCCTTCTACTACTCTGCGTATTCAACTAATGTATCGGTTCCCTTTATACCGCTCTTTTGCGGAACCTGTGCTCCGGGCTTTTTCGGAAATAGAGGGAAAGATATTGCTTTGGCCGGGCAATTGTCCGCACAGGTCCGACATTTCGTGCAGTTATTCATCGTAACCGGGGACTCGCTTGGATTTTGCGGATTGATGTTCTGAGGACAGACCTTATGGCAGATGCCGCACTCCACGCCCTGGGTTGTTCTGAGACATTTCGTTTCATCGACTGTTGCGCGAAACGTCTTATTGAGCCCCGAGACGAGTGAGGTGAAAGCACCTATCGGGCATATCTTGCTGCACCACTTCCGGAAGAACAGAACCTCGACGATGATGATGAGCGGGAACAGGAAAAGAGTCCACGTCGTCTCGCCGAATGAGAAAAGTCGCATTACCAGCAAAACCGTGGCAAACGTCAAACCGACCGGGCAGACAAGACAGAACACAGGGAAACCGAATATGGCTGTCGAAAGCAACGCGCCGCCCAGAACCGCATGACGCGAATCAAGTTTGAATTCACTGGTCTTCTTCCCGCATGCTGTCGTGCACGAGCCGCAGGAAGATGGCTCGCAGGATGTTTCGGATGACACGTGCGACGCCTCAGTGTCCACCGCAAGATCGGCCTTCTCGCTATCGTCGCCACCTTGCGATGCACTATGTATGGATTCTTTCGACATCCTCGCTTTGCGTCCGGGAAACCAGCGCTGAAAAACAGGAATCGGGCAGATCCAAGAACAGAAGACCTTTCCAAGTAAGACGATCAGTACCACGATGACGACAAGGGATATAAAAACTTGGGGAATGAATGTCTTGGTCGCCAACATGGCCTCGATTGCACCAACGGGGCAAATGAGCGAGAGCGCGCCCCAACCGACAGATGATACATTTCCTATACCGACATGACTGTAATAACCTACTGCAACAAGAACGAGTGCGAGAAAAACCGTTACCGTGCGAAGGGTTTTCGTGCTGCCCTTTTTCATGCTAGGCCTCCTTTGAGCTCCTCATATAGTTCGACGGGACGAACGACGATCGCTCGATCGGTGACGCCTGTCTGAAGAGAGGCTGCCGTCATTGAAATACAAACATATTCGCACTCACCGCACCCGTTACATTTGTCATAGATAACGTGCGGGCGATTGTACTCATCCAGTTCGAGTGCCTCGTATTTGCACGCATCCACACACGTCCGGCAGCCGGTATCTCCATAGGCTAAGCACCAAGGTTCGGTGATTATAGCTTTGCCGATAATGACATTCTCCGGTGTCGCTCCTTCGGGCAGAGCCAAAGCCCGTGTCGGGCAGACTTCGACACATTGCGGAACTCCCTCATGTGATTCCTTGCAATAGTCGCAAAATCCGAGCTTGAAATTCATCAAGGGTGTTCGCGTATTGATAAACCCATCCTCGAGATGCGCGGGCGCTATTACGCCGTTCGGGCATACTTCGCGACATTTCTCACAGCGCAGGCATGCACCGATGAGACCATCTTCTTCTTGCCCTCCCGGAGGGCGGCACTTAGGATCTGAAGCGATATACTTCGCCGTTCCCCCCAAACCCAACAGCGCCAAACTACAGCCGGCGCCGATAGCGAATCCTCGACGCGTGATACCCGCCGACTGCTCACGTTCTTCACTCATACGTATACTTCTTTCCGACTGTATCACAGCCACCTAGACCCGATCTGAACAACATTCCTGGTTCATTACGAAGCGATTTGCTCCGACTCCACCCATCCAGCATCTTGTTTTTCGATTTCCTCCTCGAGTATGTCTTCGAGGAATTCACAGTCTGTCTCGAGAAAACCGAGTGTGATCAGACCGAGTGCTTTGTAGAAATCGGTTTTAGCGAACCTCTCCATATCGGCGGCGAGCATGGGAACCCAATTGATGAGGTGATCTTGCAAGAAGTTATATTGCTCCAAGAGGAGTGAAACGGCTTTATCCTCATCGCCCTGTTCGAGAGCCTCGAGCGTCCGTATGGCAAGAATCTGCTCGAACTCCAACTCAAGGGCAAGGTGGTCTTCGGCGTCTTTCCAACTTGAGTTTTGGGTGATTCCGGCGGCTCGATATAAAGCGAGCACATCGTCTCTCGCTCCCTGCATAAGTAAACGGCGGGCTGAAGTATGAACCGACTCGTAGGGGTACGCTGCCGAGAAAGCGTTTATGCCATGCCCTATGAACACCCGCGTGTAATCGACGGCAAGCTCGGTCAACGTGCGCTCCCAGACATTGCTGAGGTAGGTACACAGCAGGCGGTAGCCCTCGTCCGTATTCTTGTTCCCCGTATGTGTGGGAAAACGCATCTCGCACATTTCATTCATCAGAACCTGATCCGCCTCGACACGATACAAACGCGCAAGCAAACCATAGGTCGCTACTCGACCTTCTAAAATTGATTCAAGCGAAATTTCCTGGTTAGTCACAATCGATCATCTCCCCTTACTTCACAAAACGCTTTGACCGATGTTGGTCGTTTTCCATAGTCCGTCCCATTCCATCGCTTCGCATTTCTCAAGACGGTCGACGAAATATCCAGAGAAACGTCTTGGCTTCTGGCACTTCTCCTCTGCGTCGATCATGAGATCCAAGGATTTCTTGTCACGTGGTTCCTCTGCGCAATACTGCAGGATTTGTTTGTAGATATCCGAATACTCAGGCTCTTTATCCAGGAGGGCTTCGAGTTCCTTTGAAGGAATGCAGGCGTCCGCGTAGGCGACACCATCCGACGTAGCGACCCAAGCGCCTTCTTCGCGTTTGGCTACTGTGAGATATTCTCCGTAGTCGTTGCCTTCTTCACCCTCTATAACCTTTCCCTGCACGTACTCTATCGCTCCTGCAAGTTCGAGCATCTGGCGAAGAACTACCGGTGTGTACACCGAGTGGTTGTGAGCTTGAAGCTCATCGATTTTCCCATCGCATTCCGAAACCAATTTCGGTTCACGGCAGAAGTCGATGAACGACAGCAAGACTTTGCGCCGCCCCGGCAGGCCGATGATGAGTTGATCCATTTTTTCTTTGGGAGTGAGATCCGGTTCGGAAT
>JAAXUU010000212.1 GCA_013335845.1 Actinomycetota bacterium | reverse complement strand
CCCACCAAAGAATCGCCTAAGAACTCGAGTCGTTCATAGGAATATTCGAAATCCCCGTCATCGAGAGCAGACGGATGCATGATAGCCGCTTGAGCGAGGGATGTATCGGTGAAGGAGTAGCCAAGTATCCGTTCCAGTCTCGAAACTTTTTCTTGGACTTCCTGTGATAACGATTGAAATGACACAGAGAGCCTACTGCTTACCCGAGACCCGCTCGACGAGATCGAGAACATCTCTCACCGAACGCAGATTCTCGAATTCCTCATCGGGAATGGAAACTGAGAACTCATCTTCCAAAGCAGTCATGAGTTGCAGCAAATCGAGGGAGTCAGCGCCGAAATCCTTGACGAAATCGGCATCTTCAACGACTTTCGAAGCATCGAGCGCAAGTTGATCGACGACGACTTCCTTCATTTTTTCGAGCATTGCAGAGCGATCCATGTAGTGACCTTTCTAACGTTGATGATTGGAACAATAGTACACGTATCAGTCGTTCGCCGCCATAGCAGCGATCATGCCCACAAGGTCAACGCGTACGGTTTTGCTCGCCGCGGCGATGCCGTTCGCGATGGCCTCAGCGTTGCTCGATCCGTGGGCGATGATGCAGGCGCCGCGCACTCCGAGTAGCGGTGCGCCGCCGGTGGTATCGGGGTCGATCTGCGTCATAAGTTTCTTGAGACCCGGTTTGAGGACCAAAGCGGCAAGCTTGGTCGCGAGCGATGACACCATGATCCCCTTGATGGTCTTGAACAAGACCGAGCTCGTGCCTTCTATGGTTTTCAAAACCACGTTGCCGGTGAAACCGTCGGTAACGAATACATCGTAGGTCGCCGCGAGGATATCCCTGCCCTCGGCGTTGCCTGCGAAATTAGTCAGTTTCTCCTTCATGAGCGCATAGGATTCCTGCGCCATAACCGAACCTTTTGTTTCCTCTTCACCTATGTTCAATAACGCTACGCGAGGCTTCGCGATGCCGAGGATATGCTGTGCATATAACGACCCCATCTGCGCGAATTGCAGCAGATATTCGGGCTTACAGTCTGCATTGGCTCCGACATCGGTCAATACGACCGGACGTACGGGGGAAGGTATGACGGTCGCGATAGCGGGGCGTGCGATACCCTTGATGCGACCCATCACGAGTGTTGCGGCAGCCATGCAGGCGCCGGTCGAACCCGCCGAGAAGAATCCTTGGGCGCGACCTTCTTTGACAAGCCGACATCCGGCGACGATAGAGGAATCACCCTTGGTACGTACCGCCTGTGCAGGGTGCTCATCCATATCGATGAACTGAGTGGTTGCAACCGCGGAAACGCGAGGCCGTGTGGCGGCGAAGGGTTCCACTACCTCTTTCGGACCGGTGAGGATGATACTCAATGCGGGATCGACTGCAAGCGCCCGGTCCACACCTTCGAGTACAACCCCGGGAGCGTTGTCGCCCCCAAGTGCATCGACGCAGATGCAGACGGGTGTTTGTGATTGTATGAGTTCTTCCATGAAGACATCGCTCCTAACAAGACAGTGGTCTACCTATGATACCCCAACGCATCATCGAGCAGAACCGAAACCGCAACAACAGTCTGATATAACAACCGGATCCACAAGAAAACGTACAAAAAACCGGCTCCATTAGGCGCCGGTTTAAAATGCTACAAGCTCTTAACGTAGAGGTAAAGAACTAGTCGATTTCGATAACCGCACGGTCACGATAAAAACCGCAATTCCCACAAACATGGTGAGGAAGCTTGGTTACCCCGCACTGAGGGCAAATCGAACGAGCGGGCGTGGTCATAGCATCGTTTGCAGTGCGACGAGCATGAGTTCTTGAACGACCGGTTTTACGCTTAGGTACCGCCATTTTTCTAACCTTTCCGCGAGGGCGTGAAACGCCCGAAATCCATCTTACCTTCGAAATATACCTGTATCAAAAGTCGTACTATACGTTTCAAAACACGCACGAAAGGGAATTGTAACACCATCTTCCCGCTTTGTGTAGGTGTTTTATCTATCTTCGGCTGACGGCTCCTCTGAAGGCCATGGGAACATCCCAGCAAGAGCAGCAAAAGGATTCGTCGGATCGACGACCTCCTTGTCGCAGGAGCAAGACTCGTAATTGAGATCGACCCCGCAGCGAGGGCATAATCCTTTGCAATTCTTTTTGCAGAACAATACAAGGGGCGTTTCTATTGTGAGAGCGACCATGATCGCATTCGATATGTCGATGGTCTCATCAGAGGTAACGATCTCGAACTCATCCTCTTCGAGGCCTTGCTCCTCCGCCGCAGACTCGTCGAAGAGATAGTACCCCTCCGCTTGACTTTCTATCTCGAAATCCGCCGGCTCAAGACAGCGCGAACACTCCCCACGAACCGATGCCGTAACCGTTCCGCTAAGGATGATCGCATGTCCGGAATTGTAAAGTGTGACATCGTATGTGATCCCATCGAGGATCTCATAGGTATCGAATCCGACGGTATAGTTCTTCTCGTCGAGCTTCCCTTGGAGAGATAGAGAATCCCCCGGTTCACCTAAGGCTGGGAATACGGAAATAATGATTGGTTGCATGGTTACCTCTGCTGTCCGCCCTTGTTGTTCAATCGATCACGGCAGCGCGTTACGTTGTTGGTTAATTTTCCGAGAGTTTCCTCGAGGCCGGCAAAGATCTGATCGGCATAATCTTCAGCACCGAAACGCATATCGCGCTCACGCTCCGAAGCTTCACGCAATATCTCCTCGGCACGTTGGTTGGCGAGACGGACTATCTCCTGCTCGCTGACGATGGCGCGTGCCTGCTCATGGGCCTCATTCAAAATACGATTGGCCTCGATCTCGGCACCCTCCATCATACCCTGACGGTCCTTCACGATAATGCGTGCTTCGCGGAACTCTTCAGGGAACGATTCGCGGATTTCATCGAGGATATCTAAGACAGGGCCGATTTCAACTTGTCGTTTTTGGCTGTTGCCCAAAACAGTCTTTGAGTTTTCGATAATGTCGGCCAACTCATCGAGTAAACCCATTACGCCAAACTCATCCATTGGTACTCCTTCCGTTTTTGCGATGAATCGCAAAAAAAGCGCTTCACCACCTGTTACGTTTATGCCCTATCGGGTGGCGCTAGTATAAAAAACTCTACAAAGTTTACCAGCAACTCCAAGAATATGAAACCTAATTGTACGTTTTGAGTATGAAACCCCCATAAGTTTCCGTTAACACTCATACTCGAAGCGTTTTTCAAGGGCGTCGGCGACAACCGGAGGGACCAAATCCCTCACATTGCCCTTGAACCGTGCGATTTCCCTAACCACCGAAGAAGAGAGGTACATATGCTCGGGGGTGGACATGATGAACAGTGTTTCCATTCCGGGGCTCAGGTGATAGTTGAGCGCCGCCATCTGGAACTCTGCTTCGAAGTCGGTGACGGCCCTCAATCCCTTGATGATTATCGACACCTCGAGTTCACAGGCGAAATCCACCAATAGACTATCGAAGGACGCGACAGACACGTTCTCGAGATGAGCCGTCGCTCCGCGCGCAAGCTCGGTTCGTTCCTCGAGCGTGAACAACGGGCCGGAACCCTTCTGGGAAGAAGCAGCGACACCTACGACGATCTCA
>JAAXUU010000211.1 GCA_013335845.1 Actinomycetota bacterium | reverse complement strand
TCTGGAGGGTGCTCGAAAGTACACCCTCCGATTCGGTGACACGACCGTGGTCATTCCTTGGATCTATCTCGTGTTCGTGTTCTTCCTGATGGCCGGTTTGTCGAATTCGGTGAACCTTACAGATGGGCTCGACGGTCTTGCCGGGGGTACAGTGATGATTGCAATGGCCATGATGGCCGCAATCGCATTCCGCAGCAATCACCTCGATGTGGCTCTCTTCGCCGCCGCCTGCGCAGGTGCGTGCATCGGTTTCCTATGGTTCAATTGCTATCCGGCCGACATATTCATGGGCGATACCGGCTCCTTGGCTCTCGGCACCGCTCTCGCGGGTGTCGCGGTCATCACAAAGGCCGAGGTCTTCTCTCTCATCGTCGGTGGTATCTTCGTGGCCGAAGCATTATCGGTTGTAATCCAGGTCGTGCATTTCAAGAGGACGGGTAAGCGCGTCTTCCTCATGGCTCCTTTCCACCACCACTTCGAGAAGAAGGGCTGGTCTGAAACCAAAGTCGTCATCCGTTTCTGGATAATCACAGGGATGTTGGCTTGTATCGGATTCGCCCTCTACTTCACGCAATCGCTCTAGGAGTACCTGCCATGACAACTGACGGCACAGCCACAGAACAACATCCGGCCCCACATTTCGGTTCGGTCTGCGTATTGGGTTTGGGGAAGAGCGGTCTAGCTGTAGCTCGATATTGCCTTGAATCGCTCGCTGCGCTTGATGGGTGCGTCTCTAGCCTCACCCTCTATGCCGGCGCGAGAACAGCTGAAGGGATGCAGGCGGCGGCACCTTTCATCGCGGAGGGAATCGAAGTCATCTTCGACGACGAAGAGGTCGTCGGGCATTACGACACGTGCGTGGTGAGCCCCGGTATCTCGATGAATTCAACGTTCTATATAAGCGCCCAAGCGGCATCGGCGGTCATCATGAGCGAACCTGAATTCGCCTATCTTCTATCGCCTGAGAATTGGATAGCGATAACAGGCACCAATGGAAAAACCACGACTACCGCACTTTGTGCCTATCTGCTGAACGAAAGCAATATAGAAGCTTCAGCCGTGGGGAACATCGGAGACCCCTGCATAACAGCTGTGCGCGACCGTCAGCCCGGCCGATACCTCGTCGCCGAGCTCTCCTCATACCAACTGGCATCGACCCATGGATTCTCGCCGCGCGCTGCCGTATTGCTCAATATCACACCCGATCATCTTTCGTGGCATGGTTCGCACCAAGCATATATCGATGCGAAGATGAAGGTCTTTTCGGCTTTGGCTCAAGACGCACTTGCGGTCGTCGATATCTCGACTCCGGATGCGGCTCTTTGCGCCGAGAAGCTGAAGGATCGTGACCTGCAGTTGCTGACGATCGATACTTCGCGAAACGAGGTGCTTCCCTCTACGGCCGGCTGTGTGGGTGGTGTGCTCACCGTACGCTTCGGCGAGGAGGAGCCGATCGTCTTGTGTGCCGTGTCGGAGCTATCGATCAAGGGCGAGCATAATGTGATAAACGCTCTCGCTGCCGCTGCTTGCGCGCTGTTCTGCGGTGCGGATACTGCGTCGGTAATCAGGGGGCTCAAGCGCTTCGCTCCGCTCGAGCACCGAATCGAACCTTGCGGGATGGTCGATGGCGTCGCATATTACAACGACTCCAAGGCGACGAACACCGATGCGGTGCTCAAGGCGCTCACCTCTTTCGACGAGAAACCACTTATCGTACTTCTCGGGGGAAAGGACAAGGGCACCGACCTGCGTGAATTGGTCGAGGCGTGCGCGAGCCGCTGCAAGGCAGTCGTCTGTTACGGCGCGTCGCGTGAACGATTCCTCGCTGCTTTCGCCGATAGTGCGATCGAGGTGCTCGAGGGGGACCATCTGGTTGATGCTCTTCAGGTTGCGCGTGCACATGCATGCCCCGGCGATGTCGTCCTGCTTTCACCGGCGTGCGCCTCGTTCGACGAATTCAACTCCTTCGAGCATCGCGGCGAATCGTTCAAAACATATGTCGCAGCCATGCAGGGTGACCATTCGTGAGTGCGAAGCAGAAAGACACTGCCGACCGTCCGAAGAAATCTCCTGTTCCCGCGCGGATAATGCTGCCACGCCTTCTGCTCATCCTGAGTGCGGTTGTGTTGATCGTACTCGGGCTCGTCATGATCTATTCCGCATCATCGATAACAGCTTTGGATGAATTCGAGGATAGTGCCTATTATCTGAAGAACCAACTCCAATTCATCGTCATCGGATTGGTTCTCGTGCTCATCACCATACGAATCCGGTATGAGTTCTGGGACTCGAACGTCTCGTGGATACCCTGGGGACTCGTTATGATCCTCCTCGTGATCACGGCGGTCATGGGCGTCGCAGGTCTCGGCGCGCAACGCTGGGTATCGCTCGGTCCTTTGGGAGGGTTCCAGCCTTCCGAGTTCATGAAGATCGCCGTCATCCTCCTTCTTGCGAATTTCGTGACCGTCTTCAGGAAAGGCGGGATGAGCAACAAAGGCTTCTTCATCGGAATCGCCGTTATCGTCTTCATACCGGCCCTGTTTATCATCGCCCAGCCGGACCTGGGGACGACGATCATCTTGCTAATCGTCGCTTTCGCCGTTTTGTGGTTCGGGGAGATAGAACTGAAGATAATCCTCATCATCGTCGCGGTGATTTTCGCTGTCGGTCTTATCGGTATCGCTATAGAGCCGTACCGCTTCGCCCGGATCATCGCCGCATTCGACCCCTGGTCCGACCCTTTAGGGGATGGGTATCAACTCATAAACGCGCTGTATGCCTTCGGTTCGGGTGGCCTTACCGGTGTCGGCCTCGGTCTTTCCCGACAAAAGTACCTCTATCTACCGGAGGCCCATACCGACTTCATCTTCGCTGTCATCGGAGAGGAACTCGGCCTCTTGGGGGCGCTTGTCGTCATCGTTCTCTTCATCGTGTTCATCTATGCGGGAATCCAGATATCCCGCAATTCACCCACGATTTTCGGGCGGATGGTCGCCGGTTCTGCCACAATCACCATCGGTACCCAAGCATTTCTGAACATGGCATGTACCCTTGGTCTGTTTCCGATAACGGGAAAACCTCTGCCGTTCATTTCGTCAGGCGGTTCTTCGCTACTGGCGACGCTTATCCTCACGGGTCTCATTCTAGGTGTATCATTCCAATCCGATGTACCCGATAGGCAAACGCGCAGTCGACTGGATTTCAAGATCTACGAAGGGGGAGGCGTGAACGTGCAGCGTGCTTCCCAAGGGCGGAGGAGCCGTTGAGAGTGATCGTATCAGGTGGAGGAACCGCGGGACATATCAACCCGGCGATCGCTTGCGCGCTCGAACTCAAGAAGCGGGGGCACGAAGTGCTCTATATCGCCACTCCCGATGGTCCGGCTGCGAAACTCGCTCCTGCGGCGGGTCTCGAATTCCTCGGACTTCCGGCGGCGGGCTTCGACAGAAGCAGGCCTATGACCCTCGTCACATCTTCCCTTGAGATACTGCGCAGCGCATTCAGTGCCTGGCGTTTGTTGGGTAGGGAACACTACGATGTCGTTGTGTGCTTCGGCGGATATGTATCCTTGCCCGTCGGTTTCGCCGCTTCATGGCGGGGGATACCCCTTGTCTTACATGAGCAGAATT
>JAAXUU010000029.1 GCA_013335845.1 Actinomycetota bacterium | reverse complement strand
ATGAAGGGCTTATGAGGGAAATACGAGACTACGATAAAGACTACGAAGCAATTCGTGAGACGGCTAATCTCTGCGAGGAGTTGGTGACCAAGAATGTCGAGATAACAGGTAACGTTATCTCGACGAAAGAGTTACGGAATACTGCAAAAAAATTGCAACAAGCGATACGTGCAACCCTTGATGTCTATACAAACGAAAAATTGAACTTAGCTGATATTCACAATTACTACTACATACAGAAATGTCTCGGAGAGAGAAGAGAAAAACTGTTATTTGGTATTTCACGTAAGGAATGCCTTGATACAGAAAACGCTTTTGACTTCCGGATTGCTTTGAATTTATCAGCTAGAGACCAAATGTCCTTAACAGAAGCAATCTGCCATCAACTTTTCTTGACCGTAAGAGATCCCGCACGATGGCGTATTTGTCAAAATGAAAACTGCAAGAACCCATTCAAAAGGCAGCGGTCTTTTAACTCACCTGACTCAGATTACCAGCCAAAATCAGATTCAAAATATTGCAGTGATAGATGCAGGGAGGCAAAAAAGAAACGAGATCAGCGAAGCAAGACAAGACGAGATAATCTCACCGACTAACGCACCTAAAGGAGCGTTTCGGATATTTGAAAAGTTCAAAGCATCGAAAGGAGGTGAAAACAATGAAAGTGAACGGAAATGGAAGCTGGCGCAAACTAGGAAAAAATCGTTGGGAAGTAACTTATTCTTGTGGAAAAGATGCCATCACAGGACACTACATTAAAAAATCTCGTACTTTCCACGGCACGAAACAAGAAGCAATGACAGAGGCTGAGAAGTTCAAACGCGAACTCGAAAACGGCATGTTTTTTGATACAAAAGATGTAACCTTGTCAGAATACATTGATCAGCTGGTAACGAGAAAACTAGCTTTGAAACAGTGGGCTTTGACAACCTGCGACACGTACAAGCGTGTAACGAAGAACCATATCAAACCTTATATTGGAGATATGAAGTTATCGGCAATCTCACCAGCAATCATCGACGGCTTTTACTCGAAGCTTGCAGGAGATTACGAAACTCGCACAGGTCGATCGTCGCAAAACATCGTCGCAGAAGCACACAAGCAATTGAACACAACACTAGCGTGCGCCGCAAAAACAGAGTATATCCTCTCCAATCCTTGCGATCGTGTAGATAAACCAAAGAAACAAACTCCAGTTCATCATATCCTTACACTCAAAGAGTTAAATAGGCTTTTTTTGGTCTCCGAAATCTCCGATTATACCGAATCGCAGGTATCAGATACTACACGCTTGATGCAAAACAAATCGTGCATAATGGCAACTCAAATTGCTGCTGCAACCGGTATGAGGAAAGAGGAAGTGCTTGGATTGCTTTGGGAACATATAAACTTCGAGGAGCATACGCTGAGAGTTGAACAAGTTCGTAACAGGTTTGAGGTTAAGGAGCCAAAGACGAAATCAAGCAAAAGAGAGATAGTGCTTGATGCACGAACAAATGAGCGCCTTAAAGCTCATAAAGCGTTACAGTGTCAAACGCTATTGGAGAAAGGCATTGCTCAAACCGGAAAGACGTATGTACTCACAAACAGCGTAAACGAGCCATTGGGGTACGATAATCTAAGCCGCTGGTTTAGAACTTTTTGTAAGAAATACGGCTTCGGAATCACGTTCCATGAATTGCGCCATACCCAGGCAACACATCTCCTAGCCAACACGAACGACACTAAGGCCGTTTCGGATAGGTTGGGGCACTCGAATACGGCTATCACACAGAGAATGTATGAGCAGTCGCAACCGGATCAAGGCAAGAAAATGGCCACTCTCTTCGAATCGCTAATATCGCAAGAAAGTGATTCGGAAAACAAACAGGTTATATCTTTAAAAGCAGTCTGATTTAGGTGTTTTGAAAAGATTTTCGTATGATTTTCGTATTTCAGTTCATTCACAACGTTGAAAGCAAACAGGCCAACAAGTAATTACACCTGTTGACCTGCGAATTCTTATGGTGGGCGATACTGGATTTGAACCAGTGACCCCTACCGTGTCAAGGTAGTGCTCTCCCCCTGAGCTAATCGCCCGTGCCTGCTGCCAAAATCTCAGCAGAAATTAATATACCAGAAGTAATATTTTTGGAAAGACCCCAATTTCTTGACCGTACCGACAACGGTCACCGCGAACATACGATTCTGAAAATCCTGGATTATTATCGAGATAGCAGCTAATATTCTCTTCAGGGAATGCAAATGATAGGGTTTTCAGCTTCAATTTACGCTCTACGTAAACTAAGCTGCCGTTTTATGATGCTATGCACCGTTTACGCAAGCAAACGGAAGATTTTTGTACATTTCGCGTTTTAGGACTTGCGCTAAGCAGTGGAGTTTGCGTAAAATACCTTCTTGCGCGCGGACGTGGCTCAGTTGGTAGAGCACAACCTTGCCAAGGTTGGGGTCGCGGGTTCGAATCCCGTCGTCCGCTCCATCGTATCATCGAAGAGCCGGTCCTTTGGTCCAAATAGGACTTTTTCGACCGGCTCTTTTTTTGAACGGCGACGTCGCCAAGTGGTAAGGCAGAGGCCTGCAAAGCCTTTACCCCCAGTTCGAATCTGGGCGTCGCCTCCATGCAATGCAGAAGACCGGTGAAATCTCACCGGTCTTTTTTTTGTCTGTCGTTCCCTACTCGCGCTTAGGCACGGTGAACCCACAGCCACATTCTGGGGCACAGGACCCGTGGGGTTCGATATTCCGACGAGATAGTCCCCAGAAGTCCCCCACGTGGGTTCTCTTTGGGTGTCAGCTTGGTTTGATCTGTCATATGCGGTGGATTATAGGGTGATGGCGCGATGCTGTACTGTTCGGGAATTTTAAAAGGGATCGGTTTTCACCGATCCCTTCAATCCCCGGCCATCGCAAACAGCTAATGTTTCATTTTTGGCCTGCGCGACCATAGATTATTCTGATACATTTTATTTATTAGTCAAGGCTTGACTATTACTTCGATATGATATTGAAATAGATTTTTACCTAAAGGGCTCATTTTTGCTCGAGTTCACTAATCTTCTTCTGGTGCTCATCATCCGGTTCAATATGGACGACGACATCACGGACCTGTGGTAGTTTTTCTTTAATGCAGTGTTCGACTTGTTCGGCAACCGCGTGGGCTTCACGAACGGATATATCGGAATCGACGAGCAAATGTAGGTCGACATAGACTTCCGTCTCGGTACCACGCGTGCGGACACCATGGCAACCGGCCGTTCCGGGCACCAGAGCTACGCATGACTTGACATCCGCAATAGGAATACGCGCCGTATCCGAAAGCGTGACGATGGCAGTCTTGAAAACCTCATAGGCAGCTTTGAGGATGAACAGGGCAACCACGAGCGACATGATGGGGTCCATGATCGTATAACCAAGTTTGATGAACACGAGCCCGATCATCACACCGATTGAAACCAGTACATCCGAAAGGGTGTGGCGCGAATCGGCAGCAAGAACCTCGCTTCCCAAGCGTTTCGATTCCCTGCGCTCCCATGTGGTCACAATGATGTTGACAACAAGCGTGGCTATCATGACGATAAATGAGATGTATGTGATATCCGGGGTGCCCGTACCGAACCGCAGGTTCGTCACAGCCTCGGAACTGACACGATAGGCAGCGAAGAGCAACAGCATCCCGATGATGGCGCTCGCATAGGTTTCGAACTTCGCATGCCCATAGGGATGATCGGAGTCCGCCGGACGGCTCGCTATCGCCATGCCGATAAGACCCACGACGTTCCCGGCAGAATCGAAAAGCGAATGGATACCATCGGCCTGCATCGAGGTGGTATCTGTGAAGACTCCATACCCGTACTTCGCGACGGCAACCGCGATGTTCAAGAATAAAATACCCCACAGTACCTGTTTGATCGCGTGGATTCTATCGGCACCTTCGATATGGGACGCTGACTCCATCTGCTTCATCATGCTTCTTCCCGTACGCGCATTGTTAGTTCACACGTACTTTTGCTCATGTTAAAAAACGAGCCCCCTCGCGGAGACTCGTTTTATATTCATATGGTGTCGAAGGAGGGATTTGAACCCTCACGCCCTTTCGGGCACTAGCCCCTCAAGCTAGCGCGTCTGCCGTTCCGCCACTCCGACGAGACACCAACTGCGATATGCAGCGAAAGTTATTCTAGCAGTGAGTTTGCATGTGTACAACTACAATTTTCTCTTTTCCGTGAATGTCTTCGGCTAACGACGAACGGTTTACTCGACCAAATCACATGACCCGAGTTCCGCACGACCCGTTGGGCCGTAATAAAGATTCTCCACGCGCACCGAGCCGACATGGTGATGTCGATAGAAGAACAAGGGTACGACCGGCACGTCTTGCGCAACTTGTGCATCGAGTATTCGAACAGCTGCAAGCCGTGTCGTATCGTCTGGTATCGCACGTGCGGCCATCAGACCGGTGTCGAAAGTAGCACTCGAATAACCGGAATAATTGCTTCCCGCACCCGTGAAGAACAGCGGGTATAGGAAATTATCGGCAGTGGGATAGTCGGCGATCCAGCTCAAGCCACCCATTTGATAATCGCCCCGCTGAATCTTCTTGATAAAAAGTTGCCAGTTGCCGTCATCGAGTTCCACCGAGAAACCGGCCGCGGTAAGGTTGCTTCGAATCATTTCGATGAGATCCGCGTCTGATCCCTTGGAGTCGTACGATAGTTTAATCGGTGCTAAGCCTTCCCCACCTGCATAGCCCGCTTCCACAAGACTGGCTTTGGCGGCTTCGAGGTCGTATCGCGCATAGGTCCACGAACCCTCCTGATAGCCGTTGATGCCCAAGGGAATCATTCCATCGGCAGGAACGCACATCTCGCCGTAGAGCGTGTCACAGATGGTCTGACGGTCGATTGCGAGCGAAATAGCTTTACGGATGGCGACGTTCTTCAAAAGTTCGTCTTCGCTGTTGAGGCAGAGGTAGCGTACGGAGAATTCCTCGCCCTGTATAAGCTGTTCATCTGGGTTCAGTGTATAACCATCTGCCGAACTGGGATATTGTGAGATCGCCTCGCTGAGTACCTCGGGCGGTACGGCGCAGAAATCGAGGTTGCCTGCCTCGAACTCGAGATACGCGGTTTGTTCATCTTCGAAGATCATGAAGTTGACTCCGTCGAGCAGGGGTACTACGCCATGATAGTCGTCATTACGAACCACTTTTATGAATTGACCGTCGACCCACTCGCCGTCCATCTTGAAAGCGCCGTTACCGATAGGAGCGCAATAGAATAGTTTGAAATCAGAGGCAGCTTGAGGTACCGGAGCGAGCGCGGGATGCGATGTCAAGAAGGGAAAATTCACATAAGGGGCAATAAGGGTTACCTGGAGCGTGTACTCGTCGAGCACCTTGATACCCGTGATCTCCTCTGCCGTCTCTGCAACGAACTCGCTATAACCTTGAACCATCGAGAGTAGATAGGAGACAACCGAAGGGTCGGTGAGGTTCGTGTTGGGATCACAAAGCCTCTCCCATGCGAATTTGAAATCCGCTGCGGTAACGGAATCCCCGTTATGGAAGATAGCCCCCGGAACCAGGTCGAACGTGAATACGCTTGCGTCCTCGTTGCTCGACCAGCTTTCCGCTGCAGAGGATATCAGTTTCTTCTCCCGATAATCATATCTCGTGAGGCTATCGAAAAGCATCGTACAGACCTGCGCACCTTCGGCATCCTGACAATTATAGGGCTCGATACACGAGGGGTTGTTGATAGCGAAATCCAAGATATTCTTCGTGGTGCTAGTCGATGTGGGTGTCGAAACCCCAGTACTCGTCTCTTTGACACAAGCAGGAAGAATACCCATGACACCGAGTGCGGCGACGCCTGCAACAAAGGCACGCCGATCCATTCCCCGCAAAAACTTTTCCTCGGTCATGTGGAACATGTCCTTTCCTACTCCGTCGATCATCTCACATCATTTTCCCGCCGTGCTCCGGGTGACGCAAGGAACAATCCGGCTTCAACTCCTTTAAAGCATAACTTCCTTGCATACAAAACAAAAACGCCCCATCACACGGGTGTGACGAGGCGTGATCGAATCAATACAGACCGTTACAGAGAAACGGAACCTTGCGGATATATAAGCATAAGTACCAGAAGCGAAACGATGAAAAGAACTCCGAACACGATTGTAATACGGTCGAGATTCTTCTCGACGATGCTCGTGCCGGTTGTGTTCGAATACATAGTCGAGGCGATCATATCGGAAAGCCCGGTACCCTTGCCTGAGTGCAACAAAACAAAAACGACTAATCCAGCGGCTGAAATAAGCCAGACAATCAAAGTGATAACCAGCAAAGCGCTCACGTGAACATCTCCTAAAATGATAAAAACTTCCATTGCGCGCGGAATACACAAGCAGACAGTATATCAATCCTGCGAGTAATTATGCAAGCAAACTTACACCCGTCCACTCAGGTGGCACTTCGAGACCGATTAGTTCGACGAACGTAGGAGCGATATCTGCAAGTTTTCCCGATTCACTCGCGCAAAGCGTGTGGGTATCATCCCCCACCAACACGAGAGGAACACGCGATAAGGTGTGCGCGGTGAAAGGCGTTTCGCCGTCGTCATCGAGCATCTTCTCGGCATTGCCATGATCGGCTGTGATGAGCCCTGCCCCACCCTTTGCCAGCAAGGCATCCACGACGCGACCGAGCGCCTCGTCAACGGCTTCGACCGCCGCTATCGCAGCTGGAATCGAGCCGGTATGTCCTACCATATCGCAGTTCGCGAAATTGACGATATAGACATCGGCGGCATCGTGCTCGATGGCATCTATGAGCGTATCGGCGACTTCTGCGGCGCTCATCTGCGGCTTGAGATCGTACGTTGCCACATCTTTGGGGCTCGGGATCAAGACACGGACCTCATTCGGTTTCGATTCCTCTATCCCGCCATTGAGAAAGAATGTGACGTGGGCATACTTCTCGGTCTCGGCGATATGGTACTGACGCAGACCGTTCTCTGCGAGATAATCCGCCAACACATGTTGCGGGAACGTCTTGGGAAATGCAACGGGTGCATCGATTTCCGGGTCGTATTCCGTAAGGCACACGAAGTGCACTTTTGGGAACACCGAACGGGGGAACAACTCGAAATCCGTATCTGTGAAGGCGCGGCAGATCTCACGGGCGCGATCGGGGCGGAAATTGAAAAAGATGATCGCATCATCATCGCCGATACCCGCGTGGGCACCTTCGATTGTGGAGGGTATGACGAACTCATCGGTTACGCCGACATTATAGGACGCTTCAATGAGCTCGTGTGCGCTTGGATATACGGGCCCTTCGGCGAGAACCAACGTGCGCCATGCTTTCTCGACGCGATCCCAACGATTATCTCGATCCATAGCATAATAACGACCGCAAACCGTCGCGATACGGACATCGCTCGCCGTGGTTTGAGAAAGCAATTCGCAGTATGTAACGATCTCCCCGAGGTACTGTACCGCCGACTTAGGGGGAACATCCCGTCCATCCAAAAACGCATGGATATGGACGTTACTCACACCGCGGCTCACAGCAAGCGACACAATGGCTTTGAGGTGCTCCAGATCACTATGGACGCCCCCATTGCTCAACAGACCCATGCAGTGTACGGTTGCGTCTGCTGCCTTTGCTGCGTCGATAGCCGCGCAGAGAGTCTCGTTTTCGAAGAACGAGCCATCGGCGATAGCTCTGTTTATACGGGTGAGCTCCTGGTATACGACACGCCCGGCGCCGATGTTCAGATGCCCGACTTCGGAGTTGCCCATCTGCCCGTCGGGAAGACCGACGTCTTCGCCCGAGGCCGACAGCGTGGTCATGGGGCATTCAGTGAACAATCTATCGAGGTACGGCTTGTTCGCCCGTGTGATAGCATTGCCCTCGCCTGCCGGCGCGATGCCGAATCCATCGAGAATAGCCAACAATGCGGGTGTGTGCATAAGCGTCATGCTCTCTCCAAAACTTCCGTTATACCAAGCAGGCGTTCACGAGGTCGCGGAATGAATCGGCATCGAGTGCCGCTCCTCCGATAAGACCGCCGTCGATGTTGGGCATCGGCAGGAAGAAGGCCGCGTTCTCGGGCTTCATCGACCCACCGTAAAGGATGCGGATCCCCTCTGCGAGTTGCGGGGAATACAGGGATGCGATCGTTGCACGGATGGCACCGCATACCTCGTCGGCAGCTTCAGGGGTGGGGACGCGTCCCGTACCGATCGCCCATATAGGCTCATAGGCGATGACGATCTTCCCGGCATCCGACGCGTCGATACCGGCCAAACCGGCTTCGATCTGACCGCAGACGAACTCGTTCGTCTTTCCCTCATCGCGCGTCTGCGCGGTTTCACCGCAGCACAGGATAGGAACGATACCGTGCGCGAACAGAGCCTTCGCCTTGCGATTCACGGTTTCGTCGGTCTCGCCGAACATCTCGCGACGCTCCGAATGACCTATGATGCAATACGAGCAACCGACCTCCTTGAGCATCACCGGTGAGATCTCTCCGGTGAAGGCGCCGTTATCCGCCCAGTGTACATTCTGGGCGCCGAGTGCGATGCTCGCGTGGTCGAATTCGAGGACGTTCCGCACGCTCTTCAAGTCGATAAAGGGCGGACATAAAACGACTTCGACCTCCGTTCCCCACGTGTCTTCGCGATGATTCGAGATGCGCTGTGACAACACAACCGCCTCGGTCGTCGTCTTGTTCATCTTCCAGTTTCCTGCCATCATGTACGTACGCTTCATCTTGTTCCCCTACTTCCCTATTTGTCCAATAGAGCAGCTACGCCTGGAAGGATCTTCCCTTCCACCAGTTTCATCGAGGCACCGCCACCGGTGGAAATGAAACTCACGTAGCTTTCAAGCTCGAACTTGTTGATAGCAGCGACGCTGTCGCCACCACCGATGATCGACTTCGCTTTCGTGTTATGGGCGACCGCCAAAGCAACCTGTTTCGTACCGTTCTCGAACGCCGGCATCTCGAAAACACCCATGGGGCCGTTCCAGAAGATCGTCTTTGCGGCGGCGATGGCTTCCTTGTAGATCTCGCACGTAGCCGGGCCGATGTCGAGCCCCATCATATCGTCGCAGATCTCATCCATCGCTACGATTTTCGTGTTGGCGTTTTCCGAGAATGCATCCGCGAGCACTATATCACTCGGGAGCAGCAGATCGACTCCTCGAGCCTTGGCCTTTTCGAGCATCTCCTTAGCCGGCTCTACCCAATCCTGTTCCATGATCGAGGTACCGGTTTTATATCCCTGCGCGTGGAGGAACGTGAAGCACATACCTCCACCGATGATGAGCGTATCGACGATATCGAGAAGGCGATCGATGACTGCGAACTTATCGGAGACTTTCGAACCACCGAGAATCGCCACAAAAGGACGCTCGGGTTCCTTGAGCATGTCGGTAAGGGTTTCGACCTCCTTAGCAAGAAGGAGTCCCGAAACAGCCGGTAGAAACTCCGCCACACCGGCAGTGGACGCGTGTGCACGATGTGCCGCGCCGAATGCATCGTTGACATATATGTCAGCCAACCCAGCGAGTTCGCGTGAAAGTTCCGGATCGTTCGCCTTATCGCGCTTGTCGAAACGAGTATTCTCCAGCATGAGGATCTCGCCGTCAGCCAAAGCGGCGGCAGCTTCGGCCGCTTTAGGGCCGGTGAGCTCATCGACGAATTTCACGTCTTTACCGACGAGGCGTCCGAGTACCCGCACCGCAGGCGCAAGCGAGAACTTCTCTTCGTAACCCTCACCGGCTGGGCGACCCAAGTGGCTCATGAGGATCACTTTCGCGCCCTTATCGATCAGATACTCGATAGTCGGTAGCGCGGCTCGTATGCGTGTATCGTCAGTGACGGTACCGTCGGCGAGAGGGACATTGAAATCGACGCGGACCAAGACGCGCTTGCCTGCGACATC
>JAAXUU010000210.1 GCA_013335845.1 Actinomycetota bacterium | reverse complement strand
GATTGTCGATGTTCATATGACGGGCGAACGAGCGGAGTGCATCGAACTCCTCGTTGATGTGAGAATTATGCATAGCGCTTCCTATGAATTTCGCTCGCGCGAATCCTCTTGAAAGCAATAGGAAGAACCAAGGGTCGGGCCCCTGATTTCCAAGGAGGAAGGCATCGAGTTCCTCTTGTGAAGAGAAGGTCTCGATACCGATCGATTCCACAATGGTTTCTCCGAAAAATTGATGCGTCAAGAGAGCCGGCATCTTGCATTCCTCCGTGTGTTCCATGGTCATTGATACGTTTGGTGCCCATGTGATGATTGCGTACATGACAATCGTAGCTGTTCGCGAGAGGGAAATTTTGAAATATGCGCATTTGTTCTCTACTTGAATAGTTTCAGTCCGGGTTTCGGCCGGTTCCGTCGCGCGGTTTCTTCCGTCAAGGTGGTGCCTGGCGTCATTCCGCCGGATTCTGCCCGGTTGCTCTTCAAGACGACATTTGTACGCGCAAAATCATATCGTAAGCGTATTATCGTGTTGGGTTTTGTATAATGGGTCGATGGTTCGAACTGAACGATTACTTGAGAGGGCGTCAACATGGGCAAGCGGAAGACCGGCGTTAAGGGTGCCTGTTTATTCTGTGCGGCAACGATGCTAATGATCATTCTGTGCATGGTATCCGCCTGCGCGCAGACTTCCGATGAAACCCAGCCGGATGCAACCACACCTCAAACAGAAGTCACGGATGAAACCGCAGAGGATTCCATAGAGATCCTCATGCCTAACGAAGTCGTGAATGAGGACGTCAAGGTGAAAGGGATCGTCGATGACGGAGTCGTATCCTATAAAGGGATTCCCTACGCGCAACCCCCGCTAGGGGAGCTGCGTTTCTCCCCGCCTCAAGCGGTGCAGCCGTGGGAGGGAATCCTCGATTGCACCGAGTATAGAAATTGCGCGATCCAGGATATCTCGGAGGATAGCACCTTGGTTCCCGATGAGGACTGCCTGTATCTCAACATCTGGGCACCCGAGGGTGCCGAAGGCAAGAACCTCCCCGTCTATTTCTGGATCCACGGTGATTCATACTCTTCGGGTTCGGGCTCCGAAGCGCGGTTCGAAGGCTCGAATTTCGCTCGAGACGATATCATCGTCGTGACAATAGACTATAGACTCGGCGCCTTGGGCTTCTTGGCGCTTGAAACCTCTTTGGAGGAATTCGGTACGACCGGAAACTGGGGGACACTCGACCAGATCGAAGCGCTCAAGTGGGTGCACGAGAATATCGCTGCGTTCGGCGGGAACCCCGAAGCTGTCACTTTGGGTGGAAGCGGGACAGGTTCAGTGTCGGTTTCGAACCTTGTGATGAGTCCTCTGGCAGCGGGTTTGTTCGATCAGGCGATTCTCGAGGGTGGCACGCTGCTCTCGAACCAAGCCGCGGTTCCTTTCACCGGCGCAACATTGGACGCGAGTATGACGATGTCACAAGAATACGCAGCTTTGTTCGGGGCGGATGATACCCCGGAGGGGATGGAACTGCTACGAAGTATCGATGCCGAAACGCTTTCGAACATGGCTTCGTTTCCCGAGGACGTGACCCGAAACGAGAGGTTCTCGTTCTGGGCGACACAGGACGGTTTTGTGGTACCACTCGACCCGATCGCCTCTCTGGATACCGGAGGCTACAACAAGGTCTCTCTGCTTATCGGTTACGGGAAAGACGACGGCTCCGAACTCGTGCCTGTCGCGTTGAGCGAAGCAGAATACGAGGCGTATGTCTACAAGACGTTCAAAGGTAAGGACGCCGAGGATGTACTGGGATATTATGCAGGCTCGAACGTGACACCCGGTGAGAAAGCGGTCGATATCGTCACCATGTCGTCCTATGCAGTCGGCACCAAGGTCATGGAAGATGCATTCGGTGAAGACGGTGTCGATGTGTACGCGTATCGCTTCGATTTCACGAGCACGGATGAAGCCGGGGATGAACTCGATCTGCAAACCATCGAGGATGTCTCCTTCGCGTTCGCTAACAGCGAACTCGTGGGACTCGAGCTCGACGAGACGGGCACGGTGATCGAAGAGCAGATGCATATCCTCTGGTGCAATTTCATCAAGAGCGGTGACCCGAATGTCGGCGCGGCGGACTTGCCCTTCGAAAAGGTCTGGCCGACCTACGAGTATCTCGATCCCAGGATTTACTATATCGACGACGCCATCACGGTGGGTAAGAGAGACCAGGTCCCGACCTTCGCGTTTTTCGAAAAGGTCATGTACGGCTAGGTGTCAAGGATTTATTGGGACTTTTTTGGGACTGCCGTATCATTTGGCGCACGTATGCGCGAATACGTTCCGTTTACGTATAAAAACGTCGCGACGGTATGAAATTACTGTATCATCTCCTAGTTAAAGTCCTATTAATCAAGCTTTTTATCAACGTGCTTTCGAGAGGTCTTATCGGTGTCACTTATTGTTGCGAAATTCGGCGGAACCTCAGTCGGTTCCATCGAGAGGATAAAACAGGTTGCCGACCGTCTTGTCGCTATGCAGCAAGCCGGCAACGAGGTAGTCGCCGTCGTCTCCGCCATGGGCAGTAGTACCGACGAACTGCTCGCTCTCGCGAAAGCGGTCAATGACAATCCTCCGGCACGCGAAATGGATATGTTGCTGTCGACGGGTGAGCAGGTTTCGATGTCGATTCTCGCCATGGCTATCGCGGCGAAAGGCGCCGACGCGGTGTCCTTCACGGGTGCGCAGGTGGGTATGATCACCGACGGTGTCCATACCAAGGCTAAAATCCGAGAAGTGAAAGCGGAGCGGATCCGTCGCGCTCTTTCCAAAGGGAAGATAGTCGTAGTGGCAGGTTTCCAAGGCGTCACGCGTGATGGTGATATCACGACTTTGGGTCGCGGTGGTTCGGATACCACAGCTGTCGCACTTGCCGCCGGCATCAACGCGGATGTCTGTGAAATCTACACCGACGTGAGCGGAGTCTATTCCGCGGATCCTCGCATGGTACCGCGCGCTCGGAAGCTCGACTTCATAAGCTACGAGGAGATGCTCGAACTTTCTGCTAGCGGCGCAGGTGTGTTGCAGATGCGCTCGGTCGAGTTCGCGCGAAACTATAAAGTTCCCATACATTGTCGATCGACATTCACGAATGACCCTGGCACCATCATCAAGGAGGCCGATGAGGAAATGGAATCTGCTGTAATATCGGGCATCGCCCACGATTCTTCAGAAGCGAAGATAACGATCCGCGGCGTGCCGGACCGAGTGGGTATCGCAGCTCAGGTCTTCGCCGCCATGGCCGAGAAGAACATCAATGTCGACATGATCATCCAGAACATCTCGATGGACGGATACGCCGACATCTCGTTCACATCTCCCATCGCAGATATCGCGCGCGTCAAGGAAGCCTGTGAAGAGGTCAAAAGCACGCTCGGCGCTAAGGAGGTCCTCGTCGACGAGTCCATCGCCAAAGTATCGATAGTAGGTACCGGGATGAAGAGCAACCCCGGAGTCGCAGCAAAGATGTTCAAGACCCTCGCTGATAACGGAATCAACATCTCCATGATATCGACTTCGACCATCCGGACATCTGTTGTCATCGAAGGTGAGAGGTTGCAGGATGCGCTTCGATGC
>JAAXUU010000028.1 GCA_013335845.1 Actinomycetota bacterium | reverse complement strand
CGATGGTTTGATAATCGCATACGCTGCATACAGGAGAACCGCCTGTTGTGCTCAGTGACCATGGAGGAGGGGGTACACCCGGTCCCATTCCGAACCCGGTAGTTAAGCCCTCCATCGCCGAAAGTACTGCGGAGTAGTCCGTGGGAGGATAGGACGTCGCTGATCACAACAGACGGTTCTTTTCATGTATGCGTGTGGTACCCCGAAGACTTGCGGGGTATTATATCGCGCACCCGCTCAATGTATCGTTTTTACGTGAGTCCTGAATCTTAAGGTCGATGAGTATGGTATTCTTACGAGATTAAATTGTTAATGACTGCATCGACATGCAGTTGATTGAAAGGAAGAGAATAATGGTAGATAAGCAAAAAGTAATCGATTGTCTTGAACTCATCCGCCCTGCTCTCCAAGCCGATGGTGGGGATATCGAATTGATCGACGTTTCTGAAGACGGAGTTGTAACTGTTGAACTCCAGGGTCACTGCGCCGGATGCCCCATGTCTCAGATGACCTTGAGCAACGCCGTTGAGCGCACTCTCAAAGAGCGTGTCGATGAATCTATCACGGTCGTTCGTGCATCAAAATAGTAGTACGTAGCATTAAAAATGGCAGTCAAGAGGAGACTTTTGGCTGCCATTTTCATGCACGTTTATACTTCTTTGTTTGGTAGATACCCATTGGCGTTCGATAGGAGATTCAAAATGGCATTTTGCTGGGAGAAGCGTGGCTGCGACGAAGATATGGAATCCTATTGTCCCCATGCGGTGCCCGAAAAATATTCTCCTTGCCCGGCAGATTGTTGCTATACGGCTTGTTCCAATCCACAACACGAGATAGCGACCGACTTCGGTGTTCTGCTCGACCCGACAATCGACCGGAACGCAGTACAGAAAGAGCAATGCCGGTTTTGCGTTTTCTTTCTCACGCATGGACCGCGTATCGAGGTATAAACCAGCTACGGCAATCACCATAGGTCTCATTTAAGCCAGTGGCATCGATATGATTCTCGGAATAAGGAACAGAGGGTATCTCTAGGTTGGTCATATCTTTTGGACGAGTTTCGGTGGGGTAAGTCTCTTTAGGTTAACCATCATCAGTAAAAGATGTTGAGGAATCATGAACCATACACGAAAGCGGTCGAGAAATCGACCGCTTTCGTGTATGGAAGCGAACCAGTCTTATGTCAAGCTTTCTATACCCCTATAGACGAAACCGGAAGGCAGTTTCGGGTAGAAATAGGTAGACTTCTGTGGCATGGTTTCTCCGGCGAGTGAGACCTCGCGGAGTTGATCCATGCGTGTGGCGCGCATGATGAAAGCGATGTCACTCTCTTCGTTCGCTACTCTATCGATGAGCGCTTCGGCATCTTTTGAAAATGATAGACGAGAAAGTGTTTCAGGGCGGTCGGGGTGGATATCGAACAAGGGGTCGAGTGCGAGTTCCTGGAGAACGGAGACGTCGAGGTTTCTCCAGGCATCGCAATGGGCTTCTACCACGTGCGGCTGCATCGAGGCTGCAAGGTCGATGCCTTCACGCAGTTCGGCTAGCGTAAGACCTTTGTCGCGTAGCACGAATAGGAATGCGGGCCGAACGCACGCTTCGAGATCTTCTTGTGTGCCATCTCTGACAATGAAATTCTCCGAAAGTTTTTCTAGGAAGATATCCGGGTCGAAATCACCGAGCGATTTCGCAGCTCGGTGGTAGGGGAGTACGAGAAGTTGTGGGTCATCCATATTGGAGAGCGCCATCATGATATATTCTGAGTCCGCATCTGCATCGAAACCTTCTTGTTCCGGTGCTTCGGCGGCCGCCACCCCGTAGTGTGATTCGCGCAATGCATCGCGATGTGCGAGAGAGACCGTATAGCGATGGTGCCCGTCTGCGATGAATACCTGCTTGTCGGCCAAAATCCTTAGAACGCGACGGATGAGATCCGCATCCTTCACTACCCACAATAACGAAAGAACGCCATCGGCGTCGGTCGCGCAGGCAGCAGGATCACCTTTCTTTATTTCCTCAAGCAAGGCGGTATATTCCGGAGTAGTATCGGAATAGAGACCGAACACTTGGCTGAAGTTCGCATTCGTGGTACTTATGAGACGATATCGGTCCCCAAGCGCTTTCGGAAGGGTACGCTCATGAGGGAGGATGACCCGTTCATCGAAAGAATGCAACCGGACTTCGGCGATGATTGACGTGCGGGCGTACTGTTTCCCATCCTCGATGAAGCGCTGCTCAACCACATAGAGGGCATCTTCCTGCTCGGGAAGGATCACACCATTCCGCTTCCATGATTCCCAGGTTGTTGCAGCGGTGACATAACGATTGCCCGGGGTATCCAAGTCGAGAGCGCCGTGTGCCAGTTCCAATTCAACTGCGTTATAAGGGTTTTTCTCGGCAAGGGCGTCGCGCTGTGCGTCGCTTAACACGTCGTATGGAGGGGAACAGAAGGTACTGATATCTTGAGCATCGCTTGTGTATCGGTAACCTTTGAAGGGACGAATGAGGGCCAAAACTACTCCTAAGGCGAAGAATCGAATCCAATGGGTAGAGCAAGTAGGTAGGGCAAGTAGGTAGGGCAAGTAGGTAGAGTCAATGGGTAGAGTCAATGGGTAGAGTATACAAAACTATTTCAGTTCCAAACCATACCTCCGTCGTGGAACCGCCAATCGGTTGGTGCGGAGGGAATCGGTGCGCTTAAGATGTGGAGAAGCTCCACTTTTGGTCCTGGAGGGAAATTGTATGGCACGCATGCTTTGGTGGCGGGTACAATGGAGCACGACGAAAAGGAGACGTACATGCTATCAGATTTCTATGCTTCACTCGACCCGATCGCTTTCGTTATCGGGCCTGTAGTGGTTCGTTGGTACGGACTCGCGTATCTTGCGGCGTTCATCATCGGAGCTGTCATAATGGGTAAAGTTGCGAAGCGTTGGAAGATAGCTATCGATTCCGATGATATCCTGACGATAATTATCTGCGTCGCATTCGGTGTCATCATAGGAGCTAGAATCGGCTACGTCGTGTTCTACGGTGCGGGTTATTATCTCCAGCATCCTCTCGAGATCTTTCTGCTCAACCAAGGCGGTATGTCGTTTCACGGGGGGCTTATCGGAGCTATCGTGGGGGGAATCGCCGCGGCTCGTTTTACGAGCATTCCGATACTGACCATTGTAGATCTCGGCGCAATCGCGACGCCGGTCGGACTATTCTTCGGTCGTTGTGCGAACTTCGTGAATGGTGAGTTATGGGGGGACATCACCACGCTTCCTTGGGGTGTCGTATTCTCCGATACAGGCGGAGGTCTGCTTCCGCGCCATCCCTCGCAACTATACGAGGCCGTTCTCGAGGGGTTGGTCATACTCATCGTCTTGATGGTTCTTGCGCGAAAGGTTCCAGCTCGACCACGTGGTACGTTCATGGGGGTATTTCTCATTCTCTACGGTATTTTCCGTATCATGGTCGAGTTTGTTCGGGTACCGGATGAACAACTCGGGTATCTCTTCGCTGACTTCGTCACCATGGGGCAGATCTTAAGCCTTCCGCTTATCATCGTGGGAATCGCTTTGCTCGTGTATGCACATAAAAAACAACTGCCGCAAAAAGGACGTGTTCTAGCGGCAGCTGTCGATGCCGGTTCGCTCAAGGGACGATCCTGATATCCTGGCAGTACGGTTGACGCATATATGTAAGGATGCGGAAAACGGCAAAATACGACAGAATGCGGTGCAGAAGGCTTGAAGCCGTTTGCGCGCTACGATAAAAAGCCTATTACAGATTCAATTATGCTGTTTATATTGGCGGTGCCTATCCTGTGCTAAAATCATTCCCGCTATTTGATAGAACTCGCGCACACGGTTATGGGCGCTTTTCAACGGCTCGAAAGGAGCATACAAATCATGACGCAGATCGAAATCGGCACACTTCGTGTCAAAACAGGCTTCGCTGAAATGATGAAAGGCGGCGTCATCATGGATGTCGTCAACGCCGAACAAGCGAAAATCGCAGAGGATGCCGGCGCTGTAGCGGTCATGGCGCTCGAGCGCGTTCCTGCTGATATCCGTCTACATGGTGGTGTCGCACGTATGTCCGACCCTACAATGGTCGAAAGCATCATCGACGCCGTCTCCATTCCGGTTATGGCGAAATGTCGTATCGGTCACTTCGTTGAGGCCCAGGTGCTTGAGACTCTCGGCGTCGATTTCATCGACGAGAGTGAAGTGCTGACACCTGCCGACGATGAATACCATGTCAACAAGTGGGATTACACCGTACCCTTCGTATGTGGTTGCCGCAATTTGGGCGAAGCACTGCGCAGAATCGCAGAAGGTGCGGCAATGGTGCGCACGAAAGGTGAGCCCGGAACCGGCAATGTCGTCGAAGCGGTTCGCCATATGCGTACGGTCAGCAGCGAAATCGCCGCTCTTCAGAATCTCCGTTCGGAACAACTTTTCACCGCTGCGAAGAATCTCCAGGCTCCGTATGACTTGGTTGAATGGGTCGCTAAACACGGGAAGCTGCCAGTTGTGAACTTCTCTGCCGGTGGTATCGCAACACCTGCCGATGCTGCCCTCATGATGCAACTCGGCTGTGACGGCGTATTCGTCGGTAGTGGTATATTCAAATCGGGTGATCCTTCCAAGCGTGCGAAGGCTATCGTGGAAGCAACCACGAACTTCGATAACCCTGAGATCATCGCACGTGTATCACGGAACTTGGGCGAGGCGATGGTAGGGATAAACATCAGTGATATTCCCGAAAACGAGATCATGGCCAATCGCGGTTGGTAAGGGAGCTCTGTAGAAAGAGGATTGAGAGTGAGAATCGGCGTATTGGCTTTGCAGGGTGCGTTTCGCGAGCACAGAAGCTGCCTGCGCCAATTGGGAGTGGAAACGATAGATGTACGCTATCCTCATGAACTCTCCGGCTTAGATGGGCTCGTGATCCCCGGTGGGGAGTCGACTGCTATCGCCAAGCTGCTTGCGTCGCATAGTTTATATGAGCCGATCCGGAATGCCTATGAGAACGGAATGGCGATATTCGGTACGTGTGCCGGCGCAATTCTGCTTGCTAAGAAAATCGAAGGAGCCCGAGAGGATCAAATCCCTCTTGGGCTTTTGAACGTTACGATAAAGCGCAATGCCTATGGACGGCAGATCGCTTCGTTCGAGACCGATGTACCTTTTCGGGGAATCGAAGGGGAGCCGGTTCGGGCGATATTCATCCGAGCACCTCGTTTCGCAGATCTTGGACCCGATGTCGAGGTCTTGTCGGAGCGTGACGGTGAGCCCACTGCGGTGCGTGAGGGTAGGTTGCTTGCGATAGCCTACCACCCTGAGCTCACCGGTGATTTACGGGTGCATAAATACTTCATAGATCAGGTTATCGGTTCATAGATGTGCTTTACGCGGGCTTTCCAATGACAGAGTGTTGGCTAATGTTCCCATTTGCGGTAATCTGATTCAGTTGTTTTGAGAAAGGGTTATATATGTCCGGACATTCAAAGTGGGCGACAACCAAACATCGTAAAGCCGCCCAAGACTCAAAGCGTTCTGCGCTGTTCTCCAAGCTCTCGCGCATCATCACCGTTGCCGCCAAAGAAGGCGGTGATCCCAACCCCGAGAACAATGCGTCTCTCTCTGCCGCTATCGTCAAAGCTAAAGGTTATTCGCTTCCCAAGGACAAGATAGATGCAGCCATCAAAAAGGCCTTCGGCAGCGGGAGTGATTCCGCTGTGTACGAAACGGTCATCTATGAGGGGTATGGTCCTGCCGGCATCGCGGTTTACTGCGAGGCTCTTACTGACAACCGCAACCGCACTGCGGCCGATGTGCGGGGTGCTTTCACCCATAGTGGGGGCAATCTCGGGACCACCGGATCGGTTGCGTTCCAGTTCGAGCGCAAGGGCCAGATCATCATCGATAAAAGTGTCATCGAGGATGAAGACGAGCTCATGATGGCTGTCGCCGAAGCCGGCGGAAGCGATTATGAGGACGCAGGCGACGAGTGGTTCATCTATACCGCCTACGTTGATCTGATGGCGGTGAAGGCGGCGCTCGAAGGGGCCGGTATCGAGGTCAAAGGTGCTGAGCTGACTATGATCGCCAACAATCCGACAGAAGTCAGTATCTCGGATGCGAAGAAGGTCATGCGTCTCATCGATAAACTCGAAGAACTCGATGACTTACAGAACGTCTACCACACCATGGATATAACAGACGAGATCGCTGAGGCACTCGACGAGTAAGGTTCGGGGATTCAAACGATTCGATGTTCCCGGCTAGCGAAGAAGATTCCTGAGAGCAGAAACCAGCTCATAGGGAATCTTTTTTATCGGACCGATGGCTTTACCTTTTCCTATGGGTGTTGTATTCTGATACAAACAAATGTTCGTATTTATGAGGAGATGTTCGTGCCAACCACGAGTCCGGACAACCAAGCGCGAGCACATATCTTTCTGGGAATCGACCCCGGTCTTGCAAATACCGGTTGGGGTGTTATCGAGCAACGAGGTAGCGCGTATCGTTGCTTGGCATATGGTTGTATCAGTACGCCTGCTCATACGGACACCGCGACACGCCTTAAAACCATCCACGATGAGTTGTGTTGTGTTATCGAGAAATTCCACCCCGGAGAACTGGGCATAGAGACGGTTTATTTCGGCGCGAATTCGAAGAGCGCCTTTGCCACGGGCCAAGCACGAGGAGCGGCGCTTGTCGCGGCTGCCGGAGAAGGCATGGCGGTAGGGGAATATTCACCACTGCAGATCAAGCAGGCAGTCGTCGGCACCGGAGGCGCTACGAAAGAGCAGGTGCAATACATGGTGCGCGCTATACTCACGCTTGACCACCTACCTCGACCGGACCACGCATCAGATGCTTTGGCGGCTGCATTATGTCACGGTAGCTTACGTGGCATGCAAGCGCTTGAGCGTGCGGTAGCTGGGAAAGAAAGGCGCGATCGATGATTTGTTCTTTACGGGGGACCCTCACAACCAGAACCTCCAATGCCGCCGTTATCGAAACAGGCGGCGTCGGATATTATCTTAGGATGTCAAGCAGCTCTCTTTCCGCGCTCGGTAAAGTAGGGGACGATGCTTTCGTGTGGACCTATATGTCGGTTCGCGAAGACAGCATCTCGCTCTTCGGTTTCGCGACCGAGCCCGAAAAGGCCTTATTCGAAAAGCTCATCGGTGTGTCGGGAATCGGTCCGAAAGTCGCTCTCTCGGCTCTGTCTTCGTTCGCAGCTTCCTCGCTTGCTAATACGATTGCTGCCGGTGACGTCTCTCGAATAGCGACTATTCCCGGTGTTGGAAAGAAGACCGCGCAGCGAATCGTATTGGAGCTCAAAGGATCCCTCGATGAATTCATCGGAGGAAGCTTGTGGGCGGAAGAGTCTGAAGTCGTCGATTTCTCAGCTAATGAAGCACTTCTGGGTATGGGCTTCTCGTCTGCGGAGGCAGAACTTGCCTTACAGGGTTATGATGGTGAGAAGAGCGATATCAATGAGGCGATACGGTATGCGCTCAAGAGATTGGGATCGAATCGGTGATGTGGGAAGAAAACGCGGAAGATATCGAATGGCATGAAACCCAAGAACGTCTGGTCACGGGAAAGCTCACCGCAGATGACCTCGAGGTCGACCGGTCCCTGCGCCCCAAGATGTTGTGTGATTATCTGGGGCAAGAACGTATAAAAGAAAATTTGGATGTACTTATCGCAGCTACGAAAAACCGTGGCGACGTCCTCGATCACGTATTGTTATCGGGTCCTCCGGGTTTGGGGAAGACAACACTTGCCACTGTTGTGGCGAACGAACTGGGTGTGGCGATAAAAACGACGAGCGGTCCTGCAATCGAGCGACCGGGAGACCTAGCCGCTATACTTACAAATCTAGAACCGAGCGACGTCCTCTTCATCGATGAGATCCATCGCCTCAACCGGCAGATCGAGGAGATCCTCTATCCTGCAATGGAAGATTTCATACTCGACATCATGATAGGCAAAGGCCCTGCGGCGCGCTCTATACGTCTGGATATCCCTCACTTCACCCTTATCGGGGCAACTACCCGTACCGGTCTTCTCACGGGTCCGCTCCGCGACCGTTTCGGAATCGAGTTCAGGCTCGATTACTACCCACATTCAGACCTTCGTGATATCGTCCTCAGGAGTGCTGCGATCCTCGACCTATCCATTAACGATGAAGGGGCTTATGAGATCGCCCGTCGTTCCCGTGGAACCCCGCGTCTTGCGAACCGCTTACTCAGACGTGTCCGCGAGTACGTCCAAGTACGCCACACCGGAGAAGTTACGGCGGAAGCGGCCTCTGAAGCCTTGGAGTTTTTCGAGATCGACAGTCTCGGGCTCGATATGATGGATAATAAGATACTCACGCTGCTATGTTCCACCTTTGCAGGCCGCCCCGTCGGTTTGTCGACGATATCAAGCGCACTTGGCGAAGATGCCGATACTCTTGAAGATGTCTACGAACCTTTCCTCCTCCAGCAGGGTCTAATTGCACGTACGCCCAAAGGACGGCAGGCGACAATGCGCGCGTTCAAACACATGGGGATAGAATTCCCGGTTTAGGAGATTCGCATGTTGCAACAGGATTACATCTTGAAGATGATGCTCGGTCTTGCGATGGCGATTCGCGAGGCGATTGAGAACCGTCGTATGGGCAAGGACGGTCAGCTTGAACGTTTCCGGCTCGAAGAGTCGATAGGTGTCGCAGCTGACATGGACCCAAGTGTGTTGCTGGTCCTCGGTCCGGAGTCGATGGCGGATATCCTACTCTTAGGTTCCCTCAATGATTCTGTTGCTGAATACATCGTACACGCTCTGATGCTCGATTCGCAGTATCTTCGCGAGGATGGCTTTGAAGACCTTGGACGTCTTCGCGAGCAACAGGCGATTGCGATTACAGAAGCGTTCTCTTTCCCTTATGCACCGGAGCGGCTAGAAGAACTTCTTAATCCCACAGGTGCGAAAAGCGAGCGGGAACGGCTTGAACTCGAGTCTCAATACGGCAGTTCGAGTTCGTAGTTTGTGGTGTATTTGACTCCTGTGTGTGAGTTGCAATGTTACGGGGGATAACCGTTGTTTTCCATCTTTCTGAGGTGGAACCGATTGCGGGCATTTTTGCACCTATCCCCGCTGCTTGCTAATCAAGTATGCGTGTTCTCCGCATATTCAACATAGGCCGGGTTCAGGCAGTGTTACCAGACGCGTAAGTGCTGCACAGATGGGTCGAAGGTGGGTCCGGCATGCACCGGTAGGATGTATATTCGCAGGTTTAAGGCACTATTTTCGATCTTTATTCAAAATATGTATTGCTACATTTCGAGAGTGCGAGTAAACTGCAGCTAGTGAACTCGGAAGAGTTCGTGTGTCCGTCGCGCGCCAATCTTGGATGGGAAGCACGCGACTTGTAATTGCCCGAATGGGCAGAAAGAAAGGCAAGACATGGCTGAAGGTAATGTTAAGTGGTTTAATCCGGACAAGGGCTACGGCTTCATCTCTCGCGAGGATGGCGACGATCTTTTCGTTCATTTCTCAGAGATTCAGATGGACGGCTTCAAGACCCTAGATGAAGGTATGGCTGTCGTATTCGACATCACTACCGGTCAAAACGGCAAACTCCAGGCGTCGAACGTCCGCAAGGGCTAATCACTTAGCGTGAGATAAAGTTTGACTGTTAAAAGAGGGTGGTCTTCGGACCGCCCTCTTTTCTATTTATGTTGTTTTATATGGCAGGCTTTGGCAGTGATAAACTATACGGACTGTAAAATTCGGACGGAAGAATGATAGATTGTGAAGTTGCTGGTACATGCTTGCTGCGGTCCATGCTCGCTTGAGCCTCATCGGTGGTTCGTCAATGCCGGTTGTGACGTGACGCTTGCTTACTTGAATTCAAATATTCATCCATGGGAAGAGAATCTTCGTCGCCTCGAGACACTACGGGCATGGGCT
>JAAXUU010000209.1 GCA_013335845.1 Actinomycetota bacterium | reverse complement strand
AGCACCATCGTCGTTCCCGCCGATTTCACGCTACTACAAGCCAACCTCGGCTTGAGTTTTCTTATCGTCATACTTCTGATCGGCTACATCCTGTTACCGCGTGAGCAAGATATCAAGAACCTCGCTATCATCGATTACGGAGAACAAGCTCAGGCACCGGCCTCTGTACACGAAGCGACACTTGCAGCGGGTGTCGGTACCGGCGCTGCAGAAACGGGTAACAAAGCCGACAATCCAAACCGCTTCGCCATGCGCTGTCAGAGAGTCGCGGATACGTACTTGTTATCTGCGAGGGAAACAGAGATCTTGTTCCTGTTGGCAAAAGGACGCAATGCCGCTTTCATCCAAAAGGAGCTCTACATATCCGAAGGAACGGCTCGCACGCACATGTGGAGAATCTACAAGAAGTTGAATATCCACACACAGCAAGAGCTCATGGACCTCATAGACAGCGAACGCTAAGACGAGTTTACACGAGAGACAGAAAGGCCCCTGATCAGGGGCCTTTCTGAATTCCAACAATGGCGAGCTTAAGGGACAGCTAATCCATCCAAGAGCCGAGCAATGAATCGATTATCCTCTTCGTCCCATCCTCACACGTCACTTTCCATGCGGCGTAGGAGTTCTCGGAAGCGGAGTCGTCTTGATCGGCATCACGTAGCATTTCGACACGTTCGATAGCGAGGCCTTTCAGCGCTCCTTGATTCAAAAGTGCGCGATAGCGTTCGAGAAGCTCGACGACTTGGGGAAACGAGGAATCTTCCGGCAGTTCGATCGATACCACAACGTCTTGCATGGGAAGCTCAAGGTGCCCATAGTTGACGGCCTGAGCCCCGGTGGCATGATCGGACTCATTGTAGGCACGTATCGCGCTTTCGGCCTTATAGAGCTTCGGACCGATCCAGGGAACCATGATCTCGCTCCAAGTCGCATCCGCCCCCTCGTCGCTTGAAAACCAATAGGGTTTATTGAGCTTGATGGGGAGTGCGAAGATATGCTCCGCCTGTGTCGGATTCTCAGGTGTCTCATGAGTACGTATCGCCGTGGGTGCAACATACGTGAACGAGCGATGCAGCTCTTCTGCCACTTCCTTGGTATACGCGCTCTTGTCGATTGAAATCTCGATTTGTGCAGTTGGTCTCAACATACATGTCCCCTTTCGATTCGGTGCCAAGTTTCGATGCCTGATCGACGTAATTCTAATCTGTACCGTCATCGGTATCGACGCTTGATAGTTTCGGTTTGCGTAGGAAAAGTTACAGTTCCCATTGTGAGCTATTTGAAACGACGCATTTCATACTGTGGCTATGAAAGTGTCCTCTTTTCCTTTGTTAGAATGGAGCGGTGGTTAGCCACGGGAAATGACATCACGAACGACAGGAGCAAGTCACATGTCAGTCAAAACAGATTTCGAAACCCCCATCGAGAAGGTGGTTTCCACTGACGCCTCTCACGTCAGAATCGTCGGAGCAGCAGGCACCGGCAAAACGCTCTCCCTCATACGTCGTTGCGAAAGGCTCTTGCGAGAAGGAGCAAGCCCGGCTGGCATCCTCGTACTGACTTCAACCGCCACCGCAGCGATCGACTTCAAATCCAAACTCGTCGCAACGAAAGCTCCCTGCGCGAGCGATGTCGTTGTGAGCACGCCACATGACTACTGGGTACATGTTCTGTCGACTACCCGCGCGGGCGAAGTAACAGGGCGTACGCCGCGAATACTCAACGACTTCGAATATAATTTTCTGCTCGAGGATATGAAGGTAACCGGTATCAAGGCTCACCGCCTTCGCGAGATACTCGGCTATATATACCGCGAATTAACGGAAATGGGCGACGATAAAGAGAAATTCATACTCGGTCCTGAAGAAGAAACCATCTATACGGCATTGCAGACCCATCTCACCATGCGCCGCGCTATGCTCACCTATGAGCTCTCGAATACGGTTGTCCACTACCTTCGCGATTTGAGCATGGACGAGATCTCTGCTCTGAGAATAGATCACGTACTGGTCGATGATTATCAGAATCTGAATAAAGCCTCGCAGATCGCAGTCGATATGCTCGTGAGTTCGGCCCTTTTTGTGACCGGCAGCGAAAACGAGTGCTGTGCGTCGATCGAACCCTTCCCCAGCGAGCAAGGATTTACGGACTTTTGCGCGACCCATGAGAATGCCGAGGAAATCCAACTCTCCCACTCTTTGCGCTGCCCTCAGCACATCGCAGCAGCGGTAAACTCTCTTGCGCGTACTATGGAATCAAATTGCATCGCAGAGTTCGACGAGGACACCGCCGAAGGCTCCCTACACGTAGTGAAATGGAACACTCCGGAAGTTGAAATGACCGGTTTAGTCGACTATATACAAAAACAGATCGCAGACCCCGAAATCTCTCTTAACGAGAATGATATCCACGTGGTTGTTCCCAACAAATGGTACGGAAACACTATCGCCGGTCTGCTCGAAAAGAAACGCATCAAGCATACCGATATGTTTTTCAATCAGCCTCTCTCGGGCGACCCCCGAAGCTTTGAAGGGTCCCGCGAGCTTCGTTTCTTCACCGCATTGAATCTGCTCGCAGACCCCGACGACGTGGTCGCGTGGCGTTCATGGTGCGGCTTCGGCAGCTACCTTTGCAACAGCAATCCCTGGACGTTGCTTGAGAATATCGCCGCCGAGAGAAACACCTCGCCACTGCTGGTTTTAGAGAAGCTCTCCCTACGTGGCGAGGCCCCCTTCCTCGAAGCGGAAAAACTTGTGAGCGCGTACGAAAGCGGTATGCAGCTCATACGTGATCACCGAGACAAAATCGGTTTCTCGTTGCTCGATGCTTTGGATGAAGAAGTGCCCCACACCATAGAAAAACTGCTCGCTCCCATTGTTGGGGACGAAGACGCCGCGACGTTCTTCAAGCGTGCTTCAAAGAAAAACCTGCAGCCCGTTTTCGACCTGAAACACGGCGTTCGTATCGGAACCTTCGAGTCGACGCATGGCCTATCTTCGAAGCTGCTCATCATCGCCGGGCTTATCGACGGCTTCATGCCAACGCGCGATGCGTTCGATATCAACATCTTCTTTGAGAAGCGTGATCGAATACGCGATAGCGAGCGCTTACGTCTCTACTCGGCTATGGCTACAGCTTCCGACGAACTGGTCCTATCCTACTTCCAGAGCGAAAAGTTATCGGTAGCAGAACCCATGAAAATGGAGATCCACCGTATTCGCGCGGGTCGAGAGGAGCGCATGGCAACGCTCTCCCCCTCTGTCTTCATCGATGAAATGGGAGATGCGATCCCCGGACCCATCGCAGCATTATCTGCATAGAGCGTGTGTGCACAGAACAGCGGGTTCGTAGAAAGTTTCCACAGTTCAAGCTTTCGCGGTTCATATGAATTCACACAGCAGGTCGATTGCACCCGGTTTTCCGGATAGAGGCAATCGACCTGCAGCTAATTTATGTCGTATTGGCACCCTGTTCATTGCATAGAAGCAGGGAATGAAGTGATCAGGGCTACCTGAAGACCGTTCAATCTTGTTCACCCGAAGGTTGGACGGCATCGAGCATCTGCGCCATCTCATGCTCCATTATGCTCATGAGTTCTTGCTTCGTGTGCACGTTCATCTTCGAATAAATGCGTTTGAT
>JAAXUU010000208.1 GCA_013335845.1 Actinomycetota bacterium | reverse complement strand
GACTGTTGTCGGTTACTTGTTGCTGGGTTTGCTTGCAAAGCCATCCTCCCTTGGCAAGGCTAATATATTCATCAGTGTCGCCGCGATCATCCTTGCGCCCTTGAACTGTCTCATGGTTCTTTTCATACCGGAGGCTACGTTTGAAATCGCACTTGTATGCTGGGGCATGGTAGCCCTAGGGCAGGTCGCTATGACAGCTCTTTGGAGCCAACGGCTTGCCGCGTTCAAGCATGAGGAAGCCCTCGCCATTGCAGCCGGTTCCTTCATAATCGCTGGAATCCTTATCATCTTCGTATCCTTTCTCCAAGAGATCCCTTCGATAGTCGCGACGATTCTGCTTCCTTTGCTGTCTCTTCTCATGTTTTGGCTTCAAGACCGTGCGCTGAGCAGAAAAGTCGTTACTTCAAAATCAAAGTCATCAAGCTCCGTAAATAAAGCATCGGAAAGCACGGCCGGTCACGATACGAAAATGAATGTCTTCGGTTCAAAACGGTCTGCACAGATACAAAGACGTTCGATTTTCATGCTCGTGTATTGCACCGCCCTTGGTTTCGCAGGCTGTTACGCAACCGCTGAAAATCTACAGGTTTACAGCGTACTTATCATCGGATTCTCCGGTTCATTGGCCGGGGCCTTGATATATTATGCATCGCAAAGAGTGAAGATCGACCTTACGCGATTGCTGATGTCCCTTTTCCTGCCAGTTGCGATCATCTGTATGTTTCCACTCATTTTCATGGTCACAGGAGGTAAGCTCTTTTTTCTCGCGATACTTTTTTTCTTCTTCCACGCATTTGACATAATCGGTCTTTCGGCTATTCCGGCCGAAACCGAGGGGCGGAAATTCCTCATCAAGAACTGCGCTAAGGGGAGGATCTGGAGTGCTGTTGGCTCCACTATCGGCTGGGGTCTCGGTTGCATTTCACTTTATGGTACGGACTCAGGAGGAGTGCTGACCAGTTTCATATACTTCGTTTTTTGCGCCGCATTCGCCATTGTGAACGTTTTGATAATCCAAAGACCGGTGCTCGCCAACCCGTCCTCGTCTGTGGAAAAACAGATGATCTTCCCGGCATTGAACGACCTCGATGAGCATGACTACCATCTGAAGATGGGCGTGAACGGAATCGAAGATAAACAAGGTCATTGGAAAACGAAATGCGATCTCATCGCACAGGAAATCGATCTGTCCGCAAGACAACGTGAGGTATTCTTCTTGCTCGCTAAAGGTCGAAACGCGAAGCATATCCAAGACACGCTCTATATTTCTTCTTCCACGGTAAAAAGCCATGTCTATAGCATATATAGGAAAATGGATGTGCATTCTCAACAAGAGCTTATCGACAAGGTCGAAAAATTCGTTATCGAATAGCAGGCGTTTTAAAGTTGCGCTCGTTAACGCGTAGTAACTTCATCATGTAGCGGATATATCAAGTAGCAGCAAGCACACTGACGGACTCATCGAGTCCGTCAGTTTTTGTTGGATTCTTCATTGGATTGATGCCGCAACGCTTATTCGCCAGATACATCCAAGCTAAGCGGCGTGATGTTCCTCACCCGGATAATCGGGTTTCTTCACCACCATGATCGCGAGCAAGACGACCATAGCGACCATCACGAACACGGCTGTGAACATGAAGAGCTGGCGCTCGGTTGCAAACCCGAGGGCCGAGACCGCCATCATGTAGTAGGGTGTGAAGATCTGTCCGGCCAGCTGGAACAGGCACATGAGCGACATCCCGAGGGTGAGACGTGTAGCAGGTGCGAAACGCGACATAGCCGAGAACAGATAGGGGTTCATCGTGCCCATGCACAGACCGAGCACAGCCATCGCGGCGACGGCTACGAGGAAATGCTGGGCGACCGAAAGGAGCAGGAAGGCGACACCTAAGAACAGAAGTGAGACGATCGGCGCATAGCGCTTGAGCACCCTCAAGTAGCGTTCGAATACCAGACTGATGAAGAGCGAGGCGCATGTCATCGCGGAGATACCCATACCGCTGCTGGCGGAGGTACCCAGCCCGCTTCCCTCTATGAAGAGCGATATCTTGAAGGTCGCCACCATCGCGATGACCATGAAGCAGACCATGCAGATCCCGATGGTCCACACCCTCCACCCAAGTGGCTCCTTCGCAGCTGTGCCTTCGACCTGCTCGGCCCGCTCGGCCTTCTCGGCGGCCTCGAGTTTCTCGGGCTTGAAGTTGGGGAGGCACTTCCACTGTATGAAGAGGATGGGTACGAAGATGAGGTAGAACAGGAAGGCGTTCTTCCAGTAGACGAGAGCGATGTAGCCGGCGGCGATGCTGAGCGTGAAGGATAAGAGCGCTCCGGTGGAGTTCATCCACCCGAGCATCTGGTTCTTCTCGCGCTCACGGAACAAGTACGAGATCGTGGAGGGGACGAGCGGGAACGCGAGTCCGGCACCCACACCGAGGACCGCTCGTGTGAACACGAGGACACCAAGGGTCGGGGCAAGCATACCCGCCAGACCAGCGCACATGAATAGCACGGTGCCTATCATGAGGATCTTCTTCTTGTCGAAGTATTGGGCGAGTTTGCTCGATATCAGTATCGACGGCAACATCATCGTCGCGGTGATTGCCATGAGTTGCCCGAGGAGCCATTCGCTCGCATCGGGATAGGCCATGGCGATGCTCATGATGAGAGGTGCGATGAGGGCTGTCTGCACCATCCCATCATCACCGGATAACAGCAGCGCGACCTTCGCTGCCGTCTTGGATGCAAAACCCTTACCCCACTCCATCTCACCGCTAGGTTTCGCGTACCTCACTTGTGTTCCCTCCGTGTCTGGTATTGGATGTGACGTTGTGAGACAAGCTTAGTGCGCGCGAAAGATATAGCATCGATTCAGATTGTTGATTGAGCATCAAACACTCTTTTCAGACCATTGGTATGAGAACATTTCACGCTTTGAATCGTCATCCTGAATGAGCGAACGGAGCCTGTGCGAACGACAGACTCCGTTTGGAGGGTTGATTCTCTATGTGTTGACTCTCTAGGCTGGCTGGGTGATCCAGCCTTATCGATTCAACTTCGTACTCGCACTTCTAAACCACTTGTACTTACGCCCGCTTCATTGCGAAATCTCCCACGTTGAGACTCTTAACGAGGTCGACTTCTTTCGTCTGCGTGACGAAACCATCGGCCTCAACCGTAACCACATAGGACCCGGAATCGAGTTTCTTGAACCAGAAATCGCCGAAGCCATCGGTCGTCGCGGTTGCGAGAACACCGAAGTCATCAGAAAGGGAGACCGTAGCACCTTGGATGATCTCATCGGGTTCGGGATCCCAAACATCACCGCTGATAAAGAGTTTGGGGAGGTTCTTGTAATAGGTCCGACCACCATGTGCAGCATCGGTAAGGAGTTCCGCGTCGGCGATCTCGTCTGCGAATTCCTCTTCCTCTCCGAATCTGAGGGCGCCGGTAGCACAGAGGTCCACGCAGTGAGGCAGCATACCCTCATCCACCAGATGTGCGCAGCCCGTACATTTCTGCGGAACCGAGAGTTCCTCGTTCCAGTAAATCGCACCGTAAGGGCACGCATCGACAAGCGCTTTGTTCCCCTTGGCTTTCTCGGGGTCGACTATGACGAGTCCGTCTTCGCGCTTGTACACCGCGTC
>JAAXUU010000207.1 GCA_013335845.1 Actinomycetota bacterium | reverse complement strand
CCCGAAAACCAGGAGAGGGGATATGCGGTACCTATGCGATATCTCGCAAAAAGCCACCCACATCATGAGCTCGAAACAGATGACGCTCATCAAGAGGAGGATAAGCCCAAGAAGTGCGCTGAGCTCATTGATCGCCGGAACGACGAATAAGGAAATGGCGATCACCGGAACGAGTATTCGATAGATATCATCATAATCCCTCGAACTTACCGCAAGCATGCTGATGATGAACAATACCGACCCCAAGATGGCTCCGACGATGAAGATCAACTGACTTCCGAATGTGAAAGGTTCTGATGTCGAGCCGAAATAAAGTTGTCGCAACAGACCCAATGCGAAACCGAAGACAAGGGAAGGAATCCCGATGCGGACAGCAAAGAAGCTTCTCCTTACCTTCAAGTCGTGGAAGGTGGGGATCTCATAGGGGCCGGGCCCGGGATTGTCCGCTGAGAGCGCTTTATTCAGGGGTATCTCTGCAGGGTTTCTTCTTCCGTGGAGAGTTTTAAGAAGAAAGAACGTCTCGGCTATGGGAAGAATACAGACGAGAAGGGGCCCGATAATGGGTGGCAAGGGGAATAACAGCAGGGCATAGAGTATATAGGCAACTACGATACTGGTCGCTGTATTAAGCGTGATAGCGGCGGCATCACGCCGTCTGAAACCTTCACCCCAACATACAAGCAAGGTGCCCGAACCGAACCCGGTGAGGATACCGGCAGGAATGCTGAAGTAGAGTCCGGCAGCGGGTATGGCTCCGGCAAGGAGAAGACAGAAGGTGCCGGCAACCATGACGATCCCCGCTTTGAGTTGGAAAGAAGGCTTCTTGATGTATTCGACTTTCCCTCCCCGTATCCCATAGAAGAAAAGTGTGGTGACTAGTGAGACCATCGAAAGCAAGGGGAAGAAAAGAGGGTCGACTATGGAATCCGATGCATAGGGAAAGAAGATGTACCGGGAAGCGTATATAGTGGCATAGACCCACGCCCAGTGCAGCCCGAAGCCAAGTGTCATCGGTAGCGAGAATTGTGAAAGCCAGCCGTCTTTCGGGGGCGTCTCCGGGGTTGAAGCAGTAGAGCTTACGGCACGAGCCTCAAGATTTTCCATGTGTTCCATTCCCCTTCTACATGGACGGCGAGATACAAAGTCTATCTATATTACAGGTGTAAAGCAACGTGATACCTTCCTTCCCAAGTTCATTTTCCCGAAAATCATAGTTTGGGTATGACGGGTGTTATGGATAATTACGAGCATACGACATAAATAAAATCTCGGATATGACAGCCATCATAGTGATTATCTGACATTCGTTTTCCCACCTCCGTTAAAGTCAACGACGTCATTCAAGCCCCAAGGGTACAAGTTCGTCTATAAGGGGGATGAAGCATGTGTAAGTCTTTTTGTACGTGTGTAATGTCGAGAAGAAAGCACTAAGAAAGGAGGGAAGCATGGCAAAACTCACTTTGTCGCGTCGTAGTTTTATCAAAGCTGCAGCTGTTACCGGTGCTGCGGCGGCTATTTCCACGTCCGCTGCCCCGCTTGCAGCGCTTGCGGAAACCGATACTACTTCGAGCGGCGAGATTGAGCGCATCCGTTCAGCTTGTCGTGCGTGCGGTAAGTGTGAATGCGGTGTATGGATTACCGTCCAAAACGGAAAGGTGATCAAAATCGAGGGGGACGAGTCCAATGCGCACAGCCGTGGGCATTGTTGCGCAAAGTCCCAGTCGTCTTTGCAAGCCGTCTATCACCCTGACCGTCTCAAGTATGCCATGAAACGTACCAATCCCAAGGGCTCGGATGATCCGGGTTGGGTGCGTATCTCATTGGAGGAGGCGTTCACTGAGTGCGGTACGAAATTCAAGGAAATCGTCGATAAGTACGGTGGGTATTCCAACTTCTCAATGGGTGGTACCTCACGCGTTTGGGCACAGCCTCCGTACGGTACTTTGAAAGCGGTGTTCCCAACACCGAACGCGCATCTTGCCTATGAGATCTGCAAGGGTCCCCGCCATTTCGGTGGAATCCTGACCGACGAAATCGGATCACCGTGGATGGAAGTCGAGCAAGGTCCCTCTGTCTATGTTCAGTGGGGTACTGCTTCCGAATATTCGAACTACGATTCGACCAACCGTACGGTTTCCGATGTCGCAGCTCGTGCAAAAGCCCACATTCTCGTGGACCCGCGCATGTCTCCGCTTGGAAAAGAAGCCGACGTCTGGTTGCCGCTTCGCGTCGGTACCGATGGTGCTATGGCAAATGGTTGGCTCAAGTGGATCATGGATAACGAAGCCTATGACGATGCGTTCGTGAAGCGTTGGACCAACGCTCCCTTCCTCGTTGTCGATGACAAAGTCCCGAGTGGCGGCTGGTTCGTCGAAATGAACGGCGGCATCGACATGAAGACGCGCTTACTCACCGAGGCCGATATGGTCGACGGAGGTAGCTACAAGCGCTTCATGGTATGGGATAGCGCAAATGAGCGCTTGACCTATTGGGATTCAGAGGAATGCCAGTGGGAGAACGAGCTGCACAAGATCCCGACCACCGGTATGTGGATAGAGCATCCCTATAAGCCCCTCATAGCAGATGCTTGGCTCCCGGATATCTCCACCTTCGCCGATCCCGCGACCGAAACCGACCGTTTCGTCGGCAACGCCGCAGAGTCCAACCCCAAAGGTGTACGCAAGGACCCGAGTTTGTTCCCCGGCGAGTTCGAGGTCACGTTCGCAGACGGTTCCGTGCACAAGGTTCGTAGCGTTTGGGATAAGTTCGATGAGTTCTTGGAAGATTACACCCTGGATAAGGTCGAAGCGATCACCGGTGTTCCAGCCGCAAAAATCGATGAGGCGGTACGGGCTTACACTACCCGAATCGACCCTCGTCATGGTAACGGTGGAATCCACTATCAGCTCGCTCCCGATCAAACCGGTACCGCGGTGCAGAACACCCGTTCCTTGCAGCTCATCGCCTGCCTTACCGGAAACTCAGACGAACCTGCGGGAAACCGCGGCTCCTCGAAGGCCATGGTCGATGGTTGTGCCGGTCGCGCGGATATGCGCAAGGTGAACTATGGCGATAAGGCGAAGACGTGGAACGGTCGTGACAAGTCGATCGAGGATCTGATTCCTGAGATACAAGCGTTCGTACAGTACCTCATCGATGAGAACAGCCCACTTGCAGCCCGCTATAACAATAAGGTTCCCACGCATGATGAGGCTTACTTCATTGCAGAACGCAATGGTGGCGCCTATAAGAAATCAACCGCATGGCCGAACCCCGTGACGTCCTTCGAGCGCAACGGGATCCAAGTAGACGCAGAGCGTTTTCCCTTGCTTCGTTACTGGAGCCGTTGGACAGACGCCGCTGCTGTATGGGACTCCATCAACCCCGAAGCCTCCTATCACGAGGTCGAGCCCCCGTATCAGCTTCACGGCGGTATCTGCATGTCCGGTGACATGATGAACCAGGCGAACGCAGTGGAAGCATGGAATGCACTGAAGAAACTCGACTTCTTCGTCGACATCAACCTGTGGTCCTGCCCGAATAATGGTTGTGCGGACATCGTATTCCCCACTATGCACTGGCTTGAGTGCAATACGACACGTGTATCGCAAGGTGCCGGCGGTATTTTCGGCGCAGGTACCCGTG
>JAAXUU010000206.1 GCA_013335845.1 Actinomycetota bacterium | reverse complement strand
ACAGCGCCTGCAGGTTGCCATCATGCTCTCGAAGGGGGAGCATTATACGGCCATCCAGCAGGTCACGGGTGCGAGTGCGACCACCATTTCCCGCGTTTCCAAGTCGCTCAACTATGGGGCGGATGGCTATCGAAGTGCGATAGAGAAACTGGCGGAATAAAAGCCGGTTCGGGTGTGAATCGAATGTCAATAGAGTGTCAATCGAAGGAAATCAAAGGTAAGACAAACATATAGAAGGAGTTACATGTCGTTCGTCCATCTCCATACCCATACTGAATATTCGCTGCTCGACGGAGCGGCGCGTGTCGGCGACTTGGTCAAGCGCGCAGCCGATCTGGGGATGCCGGCGCTTTCCATAACCGACCATGGATATATGTACGGAGTCCCTGCGTTCTATCAAGCTTGCATGAACCACAATTCGAACGTTAAGAAGACGGGAACGGGACAGACTGTCAAGCCCATCATCGGCTGTGAGGTGTATTTCACTCCCGACTCGTCCCTTGCGCGAGACAGGAAGCCCGAGCTCTATCACATGGTTTTGCTCGCGAAGAATAACATAGGGTATGGGAACCTCATGGCGATCGTAAGTGACGCCGCGGTGCGTGGGCACTACTACAAGCCACGTGTGACCATCGAGATGCTCCGCGAGCACAGTGAGGGAATCGTCGCGACATCCGCTTGTCTTGCGGGTGTCATTCCCAAATATATCGACCGCGGTGATTTCGAAGAAGCGAAAACGTGGGCTCGAACGTTCTCTTCGATTTTCGAACCGGGTGATTTCTACATCGAACTGCAGAACCAAGGTATCACAACCGATGCCGGCATCACCCAACACCAACTCAATGTGGCTCTCGACAAACTTGCGAAAGAGCTGGGGCTCAAGACGGTGGGAACGAACGATATCCATTATCTCGAGAAAAAGGACTCCGTCACGCAGGACCTCATGCTTTGCATAGGTACCGGCTCGCACGTCGCCGACGAACAGCGCATGCGCTTCTCGAATGACGAGTTCTATCTCAAGAGCGCGGAAGAAATGCAAAAGGCGCTTGGGGCTTTCCCTGATTGCCTCGAGAATACCCTTGAAATCGCCGAGAAGTGCAACGTCACGATGGATTTCGACAATATCATCCTTCCGCTTTTCCCCTTGCCCGAAGGCGAGACGAACGAGTCTATGCTCAAGAAGGAAGCGCTTGCCGGTTTGGCCGAGCGTTACGGTGACCCCCTGCCACAAGAGGTACTCGAGCGCTTCGAGCACGAGTTCAAGATCATCTGCGACAAAGGCTTCCCTGCGTACTTCCTCGTCGTCCAAGAGTTCGTCCGTTGGGCGAAGGAGCACGGTATCGGTGTAGGCCCGGGTCGAGGTTCCGCCGCCGGCTCCATCATCTCTTACGCACTCGACATCACGACCTTCGATCCCCTTGAGAACAACCTGATCTTCGAGCGCTTCCTTTCTCCGGAGCGAACCGAGATGCCCGATATCGATATCGACTTCGACGATGAACGTCGTCTCGAAGTCGTCGAGCACGTACGAGAGATGTACGGTCCCGAGAAGATCGCCCACGTTATCACCTTCGGTACCATGAAGGCGAAACAGGCTGTCAACGATGCCGCGCGCGTCCTCGGGTTCAGCGTTTCTGAAGGTCAGAAGATCTCCAAACTCATCTCTCCCGCTCCCGATATAACACTGCAAAAGGCGATCGACGACAACCCCGATCTGAAATTACTGTACACGGAAGATCAGAATTCCAGGCAGATAATCGACGCGGCACTTTCCCTCGAAGGCATCACGCGCGGCGAAGGTGTGCACGCGAGTGCTGTCATCATCTGCCGTGGCGCGGTACAGGAATATGTCCCCGTCAAATACAGTACCAAAGGCGATTCGATCATCACCCAATACGACCACAACGTCGTCGCGTCGCTCGGTTTGCTGAAGATGGACTTCCTCGGCCTCCGTACACTCACGTTGATCTCGAAAGCCAAGCAGAACATCAAAGACAACTATGGTATCGACATCCACGAGAAGGATATCCCGTTCGCAGATCCTAAGATCTATGAACTCTTCGCGGAAGGTGATGTCTCCGGCGTCTTCCAGATCGAATCGGAGGGCATGGGGCGCTTACTCAAAGGAATGAAACCGGACTGCTATTCCGACATCGTCGCTCTCATAGCCTTGTATCGACCGGGACCGCTCAACTCCGGTATGGTCGACGACTTCGTCAACAGGAAGACGGGCAAGAAGAAGATCGTCTATTACGACGACCGGCTGAAGCCCATCCTGGAGAGCACCTACGGGACCATTGTCTACCAGGAGCAGGTTATGCAGATCTCCATGGTGATGAGTGGTTTCTCGGCGGGAGAGTCAGACAAACTGCGTAAGGCTATGGCGAAGAAGAAGCTCGCGCTCATGCAGGAGAAAGTCGAGAAATGGGTCGACGGCGCCGAGGAAACCATGGAGGACCACTGGCTCAACGGTGCGGTTCGAAACGGATATCAAATAACGACAGCCAAGAAGATCTGGGAAGACGTCCTCAAGTTCGCCGAGTACGCATTCAATAAATCCCACTCGGCTGCCTATGCCATCCTCACCATGCAGACAGCCTGGCTCAAAGCGCACTACCCACACGAGTTCATGGCTGCTGTGCTCACGAGTTATATCGGCGCAACCGAGAAGATCGTCAAGTACATCGCAGCGTGTAACCGTGAGGGTATCCTGATCCTGCCACCTGATATCAATAGTTCGCGTCGTGACTTCACCCCTGTAGCCGAAGGTGTCCGCTTCGGATTGGCCGGTGTGCGCGGCGTGGGCGTCGGCGTCGCCGATTCGATCCTCGTCGAGCGTGAAGCGGGAGGACCGTTCACTTCGCTGCACGATTTTCTCGATCGTGTCGACTCGCGCCAGTGCAACAAGCGCGTTGTGGAAGCCCTCATCAAGGGCGGGGCATTCGACACGACCGGATATACACGTCGTCAACTCATGATGTTCGTCGAGGACGGGAGCCTGCTCGAGTCCGCTTCGCGCAAGCAGCGCGACCGAGACGCCGGACAAGTGTCCATCTTCGAGATGTTCACAGAAGAGGTCGCACAGGAAAACGGGTTCGCCGCAGAGGTTCCCGCACCCGATAAGGTCGAGTGGGACCAGAAGGTGAAACTCAGTTTCGAAAAGGAGATGCTCGGCTACTACGTAACCGATCACCCTCTTTCTCCCTACAAGGACGCTCTCGCGAAGAACTCGGATTGCTCCTTGATCGATATCGGGGAATTCGAGGATGGTAAGGTAGGATACTTCGCCGGAATGCTCGCAAGTGTCGCCATCAAAGTGAGCAAGAAGGGCAATAACTATGCGGTCGTGATGCTCGAAGACACGGAATCCGAAGTGAAAGCCAGCATCTTCGGGAAGAACTTCGAGAAGTTCCGCCACGTCCTCGAAGAAGAGGCCATCGTGCGGGTGCAGGCGAAGGTCGAGCACAGCGATACCGACGTCACGTCGCTCACTATTTTCGAGATACAGAAACTTGCTTTGGGAGAAAGGGATAGTCGTCCCCGTGTACTCGAGTTGCGCGTTGCGTCGGAACGCATGAATCAGGTCTTCATGCAGGAGCTATCCAGCCTCCTCGAATGCTATCCGGGACGCGACAGGGTCTCATTGTTCATCGAAC
>JAAXUU010000027.1 GCA_013335845.1 Actinomycetota bacterium | reverse complement strand
GGCATGGGCTCGCACGCCGCGCTCGGCCACGGCATGTCGGGCATCGATCTCAACCGGGCCGGCACGCCGCTGCTGGAAATCGTTTCCGAGCCCGATATCCGTGTGGCCAGCGTCAGTGGCGCTGCAACGGAAGCCGTGGCTTACGCCAAGGCCGCACAAACGAATCCGATCTATGCGGCGTTGGCTTGCTTCGTTCCTTTTGAGTTGAAATCCGAAACGATAGAGAGTTTGATGGCCATCCTATGCCTCCATCTCTTTTTGGGTTTCGGCTTCCGCCGTCTTTATCGCCGCGCCCATCCTCGCCATGAAAGCGTTGTAGGTTGCGTCTCCGGTGGCGTACAGGATGCGGCCGTGACCGCTTCCTCCCGCACGACCATATTCTTTTGTGAGTTGCTTTACGAAGTTCTCGCCTTTCGGGTCGTACCCGAAAGATGCGAATTCAGCCATAGCAACAGCCTTGCCCCATTGGCCGCCGGGTGTCGATACGGTCCAATAAAATGGGCCTCTTTGTGTGATGAGATAGGGAGCAGCAGGGAGCCGTCGTCCGCGTGCTCCGGAGAATAGTCCTGAAGGATGGCGATGATCGGAGGCAAACGCGGAGGATTTCGTGGAGATCTCTTTCGCGTATGCCTCCATGACGGGGGCTGTGGACTTCTTGATATTCGGTTGTGCGTTTCGAAGGGCGATAATCGCTGCATCTAATCCGTCGAGGTCCAAGTCCATCTTCATCGCTATTTCCTTGTCAATCTGCATCCGAGATTCGCGAGGTTGTTTTCCCACTTACTCGGTACTTGTCTTTGCGCAGTCACCTCGGCCAACAACGCTCCGAATACTGCCGGGTAGTACCGTTCGATGCCTAGCAGGTCGAGCAGGTCGCCCACCGGTTGCCTAGTCGATATCGCAAGGCGGGCGACGGTTAAGGCAAAGGGTCGGCATCAGCGACTTCGATTTCATCGCTTGTGTACTCTTTGGCCACGTCGACGCGCCATTCGCAACACCACGCTGCGAGTGCGTTCATGAACTCCTGCCCACGCAGTTTCCCTGCCTCTGGTTCTGACGCGATGAACGCCATTGCAACGGTGAGGTCGTAGCTGTCTAGCTTCCCGGTGATGCACCGTTTCGCAATCATTACCGTGCCTTGATGCACCTGCACATACTTGTTTTCATCGGTCGTTTCGTTCGTTGCTTTCAGATAGCTCTTCATTCCCATCCTCCTGTTGTCTAATAGCTTGCTACTGCATTTTTCAGCGTTACCGTCACGGGTGAAACACTGGCACTACCTAACATGTCATCTGCGGAGAGTTCGATTTCCACAGCTCCACCGGATGGGTCTACCGATGGCCATGAGCATTTCCATGGGACGCTTGTACCGACGATCTGCAAAGATGTGTTCGCATCGATCTGCACAGTTACGTCGAACGCACCTTTGATGATGCTGGTGGCAGGCGCGGTTCCACCTGATGTACCGGTTGCGACTGTACGGAAAAGTGCCAGGTCCTCGGGCTTGATCGTGATTTTCACGCCTGCCTTGAAACGACCGATCGACAGGTCCCCGGGGGCAGGTGACCCGCTGAAATACTCTGCTGTCAGATTCCGCGCTAGGGTGATGTCGAATCCGGTGACATCGACAGCTGCGGTTACAGCACCGGAGCCGGCTACCTTGAACGTCCCCGAAGCGGGTGTGAAGTATGCGGTTCCTGCAACATCAGTTCCACCTGCGGGGAGAGACGCACCAAAAGCCTGGTTGAGTGCCGCAAGGGTCGCCGTTATCTTAACTGGGTCGTTTGCGCTCCAAGACAGATTCACACTGTCGACCATGGCATCGGAGGATTTGACGAACTCCGTTCCGATGTTGCCCCAGACTGTGTGGTGGGGGAGTCCCATATCCGTGGGGTCCACGGTGAACACGTGGGTGTAATTAGGAGTCGTTCCCGTCGTCACACATGTTCCCAGCACGCCTAAAAGATATAGACCGATCGGAGCTGGATACGCTCTAAGGTCGTAGGAGAACCCAAAAGCCATCTCCGACAGATATGCAGAAACAGCGTAAGCTTGTCCTGTTTCCGCATCGACTTTAGTGGTTGCTTCGAATCCTGCGGTCGCACCACCAAGCAGCGGGTGAGCGAACGTCGGAGCGGCTGCTGGCGTTCCCTGCGCCGTCTGTTTCGCGATCGCGATATTGCCGATCAGTTTGTTAATCCTTGCCATCGTCTACCTCCTTCTTTATGAGTCCCAGCTTCTCGAGCCGCTTGATATCATCGCCGGGGTCGTCGCCCGCCTGGTAAGCACGGACCTCACCTCCGACTGAGATCGTCACGGGCTCAGATACCACAAGACGGGATTTCGGGTTCTTTACCATTTGCGTACCTCGATTTCTATAACGGCTCCAGCTTCGTATGCGTTGCCATCAGGCAATGGGTAAACGAAGCGGGAGATATTCTTGATTCGTGCTTGCTCGACTAGCGCGGCCAATGTCACGTCAGCCTCTAAGAGCTCCTTGAAATCCTCGAGACGGGTTTCCAGTGCTGTCGCAGCTTCGAAGTCCGGAGACGTTCCGCCTGTGACTGAAACGATGGTTCCCGCTTCGATAATGTGCGTTGGTTGTGATACCCCACCAGATGATTCCAAGTCGTACTCGGTCCTGATGTTCAATGACAGCCACGTATCTCCACCGGACGGGCTTGCTGGCATACCTAGATAACAGATGCCCGAGGCTTGCTCGAGGAGTGCTTTAAGTGATTGAAGGATTGCTATCATCCGAACACCAACCTTTTGACACCGTGTCCACCCATAGCTGGATTGCTCGACAAGAACGCATCTACCTCTGGGATACCCGTCGCTCCGTCTTGCCCGGCGACAGTGAACCGCATGAAGCCGTAATCGGCGTTCTGTGCTCCGGTCGCACGCGGGTCGAGAGTGGATGTACCGAGAATCGACTTCGCATATAGCAGCGCGTTGCGCTTAAGCGAGGGAGTTTCACGCTCGTCGCCGTAGGTATAGTGCAGCTCGATCGTTCCGGTGGGGATTGCATCGAAATACAGCATCCCTAACCCAACCGGATGAATCGTTGCGACATCACATGCGACACCATCAACCGTGCAAGAAACGATCCCTGAAATACCGACATTCTCAACCAGGTATGTTTGAGTGCCATCCGCGAAGATGGTTTCCCGCTTCCCGCGCAGACAGAACGATTTCCCGGCCGCAATGTCGAACAGATCCTCGACGTGGTAAAGAATCGAATCGATATCCTGGTCGGTGATTGTTTCGGATAGCGTGGTCTTGGTCGAAGCTACGAAGGCTCTCAATTCGTCTGCTGTGAAATAGGGACGTTGTGCCAGATCGCACAACTGCGTTATTTCGATGTCGCCGATAGTCCACACCTAGTCGTAGTCATCCAATACCGTGAGATCAACATGAGCGGTTGCGGTGGATGGGCCGTCGTCGGATGGGACGATCGTCACTGTGATATCTTCTCCGACTTTCCCCTCCGCGTTGTTTACGCGGAGGGTTCCGGTCGTCTCGTTTGTCGTGATGTCGAGGCTCAAGTCCTGACCATATGGGGAGAGATACAGTCTCATTTGACCGCCTTCTCCTTCGTGGTCTTAACGGCTTCCGCTTGCCCTGCGTTGAGAAGCGTGGGGGCATAGATACCAGCTTCCACCTCATCACCGGCAACGCCGGTGATTTTGGTGAGTACGCCGTCTTTGATAGCGGAGAAGTTAACCCGTTGTGTCAGTCTGACTTTCATTCAGACCCCTAGGATACCGAGGACTTCAGAAGGACGGCTGCCTGTGCATCCCAAGCGCAACCACCGAGGCGTGCCAATCCGTAGAAGCGGATGTGCGGCGTCTGGGTGTACGGATCGCGCAAGATCGAAGGAGCCTTATGGATACCGACCGCATACGCCTTTGCGATATCACCGAAAGCTACTGGATATGCAGCAGATGCGAGAGCGGGCGCGGATTCGGTCTCGAGGATCTCGCGGCCAAGGATACGGAAGATTCCGTCGTCGCCTTGGGTAACGAGAGGCTTGTCGGCAGCTGCAGGATGAGCAAGCTGAGTTGCGGCCGCCAAAGTAGCGGTGGCCATCATGAACTTGCCGTTCTGGCGAAAGCCTGCGGGCAGCTTGAAAAACAGGTTGATAAGATCTGCAGCTGCAAGTGCTCCTGCTACAGCAGAAAGCTGCGTACCATATTTTGCGGTTTCCGCGAATAAGCCCTTGATCTTGGTCGTGCCGTTGCCGGACACAGCATCCACTTCCGCCTGCGCTATGATATCCGCATAGATCCACTCGAGCAGCTGAGACTCGGAACCTGCAACACTATCGAGATACAACTGCGTCGCGTACTGATTGACGAAGTAGTCGTAGCACGTTAGGGTTGCATTGCCGAGCGTCGGCTCAGTGGTCTCTGCACGCGCACCGGCCTCTACAGCATTCGAGACGGCACCGTGGGTCGCCTTGTTCGGGAGCTCGAGAGACGAAGAGCCACCGGTGAGCGTGAACAAGGTCGCGTTTTTGTAGATTGGGTTCAACGCGCGGATCTTGTCAAGCAGCGGAGCGTGCAGGTTCTCAGGCACGATGTAACCACCGTTTGCGTCTGTGGTAGACATAGCTGCGCGCTCTTCGATCTTTGCTCCGGTACGGAGGAAGCTGCGGTACTCATTGCCGTATTTCTCGGCTTCGGTCTCCTGTGCTTTCGGTCCTGCCTTTTCAAGCTGGGAGCGAAGCTCTACGAGCTCGGCGTCTTTCGTCGCGCCAATGAGTGCATCTACTTCGTTTGAAGCAGATAGCAAGCCGTGCCATTCCTCGCGCTTCTCCGGTGCGACTTGGCCATCAGGCATAAGCGCCTGGATCTGAGCTTGCAGTGCAGCAGAGCGTGCTTCCAATGTTTGTAAAAGTGACATCGTCATTCCTTTCCTAAAAGTTTCACGATTCCGAATTTCTTTGTGTAAACATATTCAGGGTGCGGGTCGCTTCGTTCGCCGCCTTCTGCGCTGCGCGCTTCGGTTCCTGACTCTTCAATTGTCGTTTCCGCATCACCGGTTTTGATTTGGGGCTTTGGGGCGTTCTTCAGAGCTTCGAATTGGCTACGTGCTTCCGACGATGTTTGCGGGTAGGCAGGAGACCCTGTTATTGTGAGGTTGTAGACCAAAGCCTCCTTAATGATCCGGATAACCTTCCCAGCTACTTCGACCCACTCGCTTCTCAGACACTCGAATGCAAACGAGCAGCCTTCGATGTACCCACCCTTCATCGATACACGCAGGTCTTCTACCCATGACGTTTTCGGAGGCACGGCTTCAAAATTGACACCACCGCTGTCTTGCGAAATGTCGAGTGTTTTGTTCGCCTGTCGAGCGAGGATGTATTCCGATTTATGGTCGAAGTCCAACACAACGTCGTCCACGAACGAAATCGCACCGGCTTCGATGATTTCGGTCCAACCGCCAAAATCCACTGACTCCTGCCCGAAAACGATGGCTTGCCCGGAAAGTTTTCCTTCCTCATCTGCGCTGAACTTGTTTACCGCTCTGTATTCAATGGCCATAATTACTCTCCTTTACAAGCGTTGATGAATGTTTCTAGATCTGTCTCTATGCCGAAGTTGCGCAACGTGGCCAAGACGGGTTCGGCTACGATGGACGCGAACCTGCGTGTACTCTGTGAATCTCCGTCCCGTTCGAATCGAGAGCGGATCTGAGCGCGTGCGTTGTCGACAACCGGTTGGAGGATCATGTTCGGATTCGACGTGGTGCCGTCTGCATCGACCGTGCCCATCGCGAGTGATACCAAGGGCTTTTCCAAACCGGGGATTGGGTTCATGTCCTCGTAGGAACGCGCGTCTGCTCTTACCAACCAGCCCGAGTTGATACCCTTGTCGTAGTAAGCCGCACGCGTAGCTGCATCACCGCGCAAAAGCGATGACATGTTGAACTTCGTATACTCGTTTAGTGTTCTGGCAAGTTGCTTATTCAAAACCTGTTCTGTCGCCATGCAGATGGGAGTCATGGTGTATTGAGCGAGCCATAGCGAAGCTTGTTCTGAGTTCGTATATGTACCGTGCGTGAGATCATTCAAAAGAGGTAAGGGGACGCGCCATATCCTTGACATCTGTTCGAGATTCCATCGCTGCTGCGGAGTGAGATCCATGTCCTTGATTGACATCTCGTTTTGCTTGACATGGATACCTGGCGGGAAGGCTCTGCCGTGTCCTGCTTGCACCACGCCTTCCATCTTCTTCAACTCCGCTTTAAATTCCGCGAGTGATTTCGGATTCATTGCCGCTTCCATCTCGAAGTACGTCGGGAAATGGGATCCGTTATCTAAGAGTTTGCCGAAGAATGTCTCACTCGCGATTCCCAAACCGATCGTTTCGCGAGTCTTTTCTACGAGTGACTTACCCTCGAATGGGAGACCGTCTTTAGTGAAGGGTCCCTTGAAGTGGAGGATATCGGAGGGGTGATAGTCGTTTGCAGGGTTGTTGTCATCGCCGGCATAGCGATAAAGCATCTTGCGATTCTTGTATTGGACGGTCATTCGGTCCGACATCATCGGCCAGAATGCTTTCGGTTTGCCGCCTGGGCCCTTCTCGATATTCGAGAAGCTGTTACCGTGGAGGTCCTCTTGGTGTTGTTTCCACTCCCAATATTGATACGGTGTGAGGTACGGGTTCGGATTTCTCGCGAGGATATCCATAAGCGGATTTCCCGTGTCCGGCTCTCGCGACTCGCCGTTCTTCTTGTAGACGTGGCAGGGGAGTGAGGCGAAGGTCTCGCCACGGACACGCAAGCACCCCAAGACGGCTACGTTCGCTTCGGCCGTGGCGGGCGTGACGTTTGCAACGGAACCTGATTCGTTCCAGCCGAAAAGCGCGCTCAATGCGGCCACGTCTGTTATTGATGCGTCCCTTTGTTCGATTACTTGTTCAACACGCCGATTTATATAATTGTCGAGAATACCCATACGGCTCCTTTCGGACGTCTTAATAATCGATGCTGAATCACCGGTTTCACCACGAGACGATTTCCATGCTCACTGGTTCGTTTTGGTCGAGCGTCATATCAGCCATGGCCATAGCTATGGCACCGTCGATCTTCGCTTTGTTCGTGGTCTTGTCGAATCTCCATCCGTAGGCTTTCGATTTCGACTTGGCACAGTTCTTCAGATGCTGCGCGAGGAGATCTCTGTCCGGTCCGTAGATCCTCTGTCTGCCTTCGTCAATCAGCGAGTAGACGTATCCAGACGCGGCGCACATGTTCTTGTCGTTCTGCGCAAAATCCTCTATGGGTATGCCGTAGCGGATTTTCAAATGCTGGACGAACATCACTAAACGAGCGGGGTCTACTGCGATTCTTTGCAGATCTCGGTCCATGTAATACTCGTAGATAAGCTCCTCGATCTGTGTAAGGTCGTATCTACCCTCGTCTGTTCCGTGAGTGAATATGACCGGATAAGATTCAACGGCGCCGTCCTCTGCGTTCGCTGAAAACACCAAGGCGAAGGAGTCACCATTCACAGCACCGTCGATGCCAAGTGAGAGGGGACGGTTCCAGTCGAACTCCCCATCACAAAGGCACGCATCAACCTTGTCGGGTTCGAGCGCCATGTCCGCGCCCAAGGAATCGGGTGGGAAGATATTCAGAATGTACCGGATGAAATCTGACAATGGGAGTGAACCGAATAGTTTCCCGATACCTTCCATCGTGTGCCAGGACGCGACGCATACCTTCTCCCACAGCTTTTTATCAGCTGGGTCGAAAGGTATGTCTGCTTGTTGTTCCTCCAAGGTCTGAGCTCCGACCCAGTAGATGAAAGCGCGAGGATTCTTCTGGAACCGCGGTATGATGTAATCCCAAAGCGGTCCCTGACGGTGTTCAGCGGCGGTTGTGATGATGATCAGCAGCGGGCTTTTCTGGTTTCCTTGACCGCTTCGAAGTCCGGAATAGAGTTGTGTGTTTTTCCATTCATGTGCTTCATCGCAGATGACAACCAGGAAGTGAGCACCCTGGACTGCTCTTGCTTCGGCCGGATATGTTTTGAATGTCGCGCCGGTCTCCCGGTGGATAAGTTTCTTCGTCTGAATCTCAAAGATAGAGGACAGTTTCGGTGAAAGCGCAACCATCGAACATATCTTATCGAATACGATTCCAGCCTGATCGCGGTCCGTAGCGACGATTCCGTATTCACCTTTCGGCATGGGCTCCATCAACATAAACGCGAGGCCCAACGCAGCGGCAATCTCCGACTTGCCCATCTCTCGGCGCATCCCGATAAGAGCTTCCTCATAGAAGCGTTGCCCGTCGTCGCCAAGCGTCCCGACCAAAGGAAGAACGATATCCTCCCACTGGAATTGATCGAGCAGGAACGGTTTGTCGTAGTATTCGCGGTCAGTGTGCCGTATGAACGTCTCGATAAAGTAGCGGTATATTTCCGCGATCTCAATTCCATCCGGCGTCAGTCGATCGTGTTTCACACCGGTTTGGGGTACCTTCTTTTTGCGTGGAGTACTTGCTTTCTTCTTGGCGGGTTTAACCGCTTTCTTCTTGCGCAGTTTGTACGCTGCTTGCTGACAAGAATGCGAGCAGTACACGCGCTGCTTACTGGCATCCGGCAGAAGAGGTTCGCCGCAATGCTGGCAAACCCTTTTCTTAGTCCTTGCCATTTTTAGCCGCCCGATACAGTGATGCGATTTCGCCCGGGAATGCAGATGCCAACGCGTTCACGGCAACCGCGTTGTTGAGGTTCATCTGAGATCTCACGAGAGGTGAGATGCCTAGCATCTTCGAGGCTTTGATTATGCGATCGAATGCTTTGTCCATGACATCGATATCTGAGTTCCGTTTGAATCCGTTGAACGTCTCCTCGCGTGTCCGGGTGCTCGGCGGCAACAAGAGATACCCATTCTTCGCATCGGTCCACACCTGGTATTGCATGCACAGGCTTTCGAGTACAAGCGCGTCCTCTTCTTTGAGCATTTGCAGCAGTGACGATTGGCGTGTGAGCTGTATCCATAATCGCGTAGCGTCCGGAGGAAGATACGATGGGCACTGAATAGGGTTCGCGTCGATGATTTCGACACCCTGAGCCGTCATCAGTCCAGAACGATCTGGTCCGTTTTTACCTCTACCTCTGGTCATTCAAAACACCCTCTTTCAACAGGACACTCCGCACACCGTCACCGACGCGGTAGCAAAGAGGACGCAGACGCTCACTCCCATACTCAGCAGCGTCGAGGATCCCGCAAGTCGCGGCCTGCAAGTCTAAAAAGTACGACGCGAGTTCTTCGTCAGTTATCACAGGCAGTGACGGAGGCTCGACGATATCTATACCAAGCAGTTCGGCTTTCCTTTGTTCAAGAAAGGCTTTCTTCTTGCGCGCTTTGTACGCGGACTGTTGGCAAGCATGCGAACAATACCGGCGCTGGATGTCAGCATCAGGCGGGAGCGGTTTCCCGCAGTTGTAGCAAAGTCTCGTTTCCAAAGTGCGTATCATATGACCCTCCTTCGCAACTCTTCGAGGCGTGCCGTTTTCTGTAAAAGAGCTAGAGCAGCCGTGCTGCCTTTCGCAGCCTTTTGGATCTGTACAGCAACGGCGTACTCTTCCATTGAGAGGGCGGAGCTGTCGAGTGCTTTGAACTCTGCCGCAGATAAAGCGAGCATTTCACTGATCGTCACGGCACAACCTTTTCGTTAGGCATCGTGGTCCAACTTCCCCCACTCATAGATGCCCCACACCGCCAAAATAAGCTGCACGAAATCAAGCAATGCGCGACTGTAAAGACCGCAGGAAATGTCGTAGATAAGCCAGGCAGCGTTACCGAGTGTCCACAATACGAAACAGGCGCGGAGCTTCTTGACGTTGAAAACTGTGCCGATAAGGCAGACGATTGAGATGATCCATGTCATAGCCTGACCGCCGATTCACCCGTGAGGTTTTGCCATCTCGTGATGATCACGTCGCAGTAATGTGGGTCGAGCTCCATCATGTAACAGATACGGTTGAGTTGCTCGCACGCGATGAGAGTGGTGCCACTGCCACCGAACGTGTCCAAGACGGAATCGGATTGTTTGCTTGAGTTCTTTATCAGGTATGCCATGAGCTCGAC
>JAAXUU010000205.1 GCA_013335845.1 Actinomycetota bacterium | reverse complement strand
GTTTTGAGGGACTTGATGCCCCGGCGCGCGATCTGGATGCGCCCCTTGCCGCCGGCTACTTGGGAAGTCTGAATTTTGCCAAACTACACCCCCATTATGTCGATTTTTTGACCGCAGTAACTATCCCCGGTTTCACGGTGCGCATGATTGGCGACACCACCAACCAGTGTGTACTACAGGACCAATGTCGCCGGGCCGGCCAGCCGGAGCTGCTTGAATTCCGAGGTTACCGGACCGATATCGCCGACGAGCTGGCCGCAATCAACATCTTTCCCTACCTGCTGAACCCACACCACTACGGCACCTCGGAGAACGCCTTGCTCGAAGCCATGGCCATGGGAGTCGTACCGGTCGTCCTCGACAATCCCGCCGAGCGTTGCCTGGTTAAAGACCAAGAAACAGGGCTCGTTGTCCAGACCCGCGATGATTTCGCTGCCGCTATTTCCTGGCTGGAACGCCACTCCAGTGAACGGCAACGACTGTCCCGTCGAGCAACGGAAACGGTGCTCAAACGATTTGACATTTCCCGTACGGTCGCCGAATTCTCCCAGTGGTACACCACCATCAGCACCACCGATAAAGCCGAAATCCCTTTCACGTCGATCTTTGGACACACTCCCGCCGAATGGTTCCTTGCCAACCAGAGGTCCCCGGAACTTTTTACGGACATTCAGCACCTTGGCACGATTGATGATAACATCCTACACGGACTACTGGAGAAGACAAAGGGTTCCGTATTCCACTACAGCAGATATTTTCCCGAGGATGTGAGGCTGGTCCAGTGGGCGCGAAGACTGGAAACATATGCTCAACATAAGCAAAAATCCTGACATAACCACAGCAACCCGCCTCATTGAGGAAATTGCCGAGCGACACACCCCCCCTGTACCGCGCGTCATAGACAAGCCCCTCGTTCTCTACGGCGCTGGTAACCTGGGAAAGCTCGCGAAAGAGTATTTTGATTTCTGCGGAATTCCGGTTAGTTGTGTTGTTGACGCTCACGCGCGGCAGGCTCGGGCGAATCCCTGCTGGAACGGGATTCATGTCACATACCCCAGTGACGTCAGCGAGACAGAGAAAAAAAATTCACTTGTCGCCGTCTGTATTGCAACATCCCCCTATGAACCTATCAGAAATCATCTCACCGAACAGGGGTGGTATGACATCGTCCCGTTCTACGATATCGTAGAGGCATACCGGGACCGTCACCCCCTCGCCAATGGATGGTTTGCCGGAAATTTGACACAAGGCGACGTAACTGCAATGCAGCAGGTGGCGACAGGATGGGATGACAGTATTTCAAGGGCCCACTACCTCCAGTTTCTCGCCTGGCGGATACTCCGCGAAGAATGGGTGTTTTCCGAGGCTCCGGTCACGATACATGACCGCTATTTCATTCCCCGGATTACTTCCCTCTTACATGAACATGAGTCATTTCTTGATGTCGGCGCCCATTTCGGCGAAGTAAGCATCCGCTTCGCCGAACAGGTGAAGGGTGCCTTTCGTCACATCACCACCATCGAACCAGATCCGGCCAACCTGATGTGCTTGAAAGACAATTTCTCAAAGAAATTCAACAACAACCAGCATGTCCGGATCACTATCCTGGATCATGTTCTCGACGAGCATCCAGGCGTTTGTCTCTTCTGTGACGGGCTTGATTACGCTTCGCAGATTTCCTTGCTGGGAAAACGTCAAGCGCCTCTGAAGACCCTGGACGAACTTGCGCTTGAACCCTCCTTCATCAAACTGCACCTGGAAGGCAGAGAGCTGGCCGTTCTCAAAGGTGGGCAGGAAACGCTCATACGTTTTCGTCCCATCGTTGCCGCGACCGCCTACCACAATCGCTTCGATCTGTGGGAGAATTTCCAGTGGATGATGAATAACTTGAGCAATTATAGGTTTTTACTAAGACTACATGGATGGTGCGGCACTGGGCTTGTTGTCTATGCCGTGCCGGCGGAGAGGTCAGCTAATGTGCACACCCAACTGCACTAACGAGGAATGCTCATGCAGACAGAAACAACATCTGATGTAACGAAAATACTGTTCATTGTTCTTCCGTATCTGCTGCAAAGGAAGGATGCCAAGAACTCGAAAATTCGAAGCTTCGAGGCCTTTCCTTACGGTCTGCTTTCGGTTGCGAGCTACGTTCAGCAAAAAACAGCTCGTCCGGTGAGCATCAAGATCATCGACTGCAATCTGCACGGTAAAGATGACTATCTCGATGCCATCAGCAACTGTCTTGGTGAGTTCCGGCCCGATATAGTCGGACTCTCGATGATGTTCGACAATTCCTACAAATACCTCGAAAGTATCTCCCGGTTAATCAAGGCGTTCGATGAGTCTTTACTCCTAGTGCTGGGTGGAGCTGCCGCCAGCTTCTCCTGGGATACGATTTTGGCGGAGCAGAGCGATATTGATGCTGTCTGCTACGCGGAAGGTGAGTTACCATTCCTGCGGCTTGTGGATGCAGACAACCGGCATCTGCTGCTCAATGATGATCCTTCATGGGTCACACGCGAGTCGATGCTTAGAGGGAAGAAACCGCAAGCTTCATTCATTGCGAACCTCAACGAAGTCATCAATATCGACTACAGCCTGGTCGAAAACTATACCTATCGAATGAAGGAGGCTTTTTCTCCCTTCCTGCATGAAAATGATGGAGAAAAAAGGCAGTACTTCCTCGTCTCTTCACGCGGCTGTCCCTACCGGTGCGTGTTCTGCTCCAATGCTTCGATTCACGGCAAGCAGATTCGCTACGCCGATGTGAAACAGGTAATCAAGCATGTCGCAGATCTGATTAACGATTATGGCATGAATGTCCTGACCATTTACGACGACCAACTGCTTTCAAACGTCGATCGCGCAAAACAGCTGTTCAGGGAGCTCGCATCATTCAAGCTGAGAGTCGAGTGCCCGAACGGCCTCTCGGTTGCGTTCATTGATGAAGAATTGGCGATGTTAATGAAGCTGGCGGGAGTCGATACGGTAGCACTGGCCATAGAATCCGGATCCGATTACTTGATCAGGAACGTTATCCATAAACCGCTCAGACTGGAAATGGTCAAACCTGCGGTACAACTGCTCAGGAAGCAGGGACTTTTTGTCGAGGGATTCTTCGTGAACGGCCTTCCCGGTGAGTCGGATAGCCATCGAAGAGAAACCCTTGAATTCATCAAGGAAGTGGAACTCGACTGGAGTGGGTTCAGTCTTGCAGCGCCCTTCAGGGGAAGTCCACTCTATGACATATGCGTCAAGAACGGCTATATTGATCGCGACGTCAAGCTCGGTGATATCGTACTGGACAAATACATTATTACAACACCGGATTCAGACCCAGAACATGTGACTTTAGAAACATACCGCATGAACCTGGACGTCAATTTCGTGAACAATTACCGTTTGAAGTCAGGTGACTACGAAGTCGCCGCAAATTGTTTTCGCGACGTAATCAGACGCTATGAAGGCCATGCCTTTGCCTATTATTTCCTTTCAAAGGCTCAGGAACATTTGCCGGCAGAACAGTTGTCAGCAAATGAGAGCATGAAAAACTTCTTTAACATTGTCAACAATGATGCCGACTGGTTGGCACACGCCAAGTATTTCAATTTGCTGTAATGATAAGACTATGACGTTGAGGAGATACAAATGATCGGAACTAACCCACTAGTCAGCGTAG
>JAAXUU010000026.1 GCA_013335845.1 Actinomycetota bacterium | reverse complement strand
GTCTCTGCCAAGGATGCGGTTCGTGCACGGTTGCATGTCGTTCCGGAGCAATCGACCTTATGGGATTTTCGGATGAACAGATCACGAGGGAGGTGGATGCACTATGTCAGTGGTAAACGAGGAGACGGCAACGGAGAACGAGGAGACAACGGAGTTCCGACCTAAGATACTTGCCTTCTGCTGTAACTGGTGTACCTATGCCGGTGCCGACTTAGCGGGTTTGAACCGCATGAAGTACCCAGCTGATGTTCGCTTGCTCAGGGTTCCTTGCTCGGGAAGAGTAAATCCACAGCACGTGCTTCAGGCATTGCAGGATGGTTGCGATGCAGTCTTGGTTTGTGGTTGCCATCCCGGCGATTGCCATTATGTGACCGGTAATTTTTATGCCAAGCGACGCTTGCTTGCTTATAAAAGGCTGCTCGAATACAACGGTCTCGAACCGGAGCGCTTTCAGGTGAAGTGGATCTCAGGTGCTGAAGCCGGTAAATTCCGCGACACGGTAATCCAGGTTTGCGACGAAATCCGCGCTCTAGGGCCTCTTGATATCAAGAAAGAGGTGTCGAAGTGAGCGCTATCGAAGACAAGATACGAATCCGTACGAAAGAACTTCTCGAGTCGGGTGAAGTCGCCGAGTTCATCGGTTGGGGAAAAGGTCGTTTCGAGAATCAAACAAGCCCTCTGTTCATCAAGGATCCCTCTCGGGTAGACGAGCTCGTCTATAATGACTATTGTGTGAATACTCTCGGCAAATATGCCTACCAGATGAAGGGTGATGGGAAGATCGCGCTGTGCGTACGCGGTTGTGATGCGCGCGCAATCAATCGCATGCTCTCGGACAAGGCATTGAACCGTGAAGACGTTTATCTGCTCGGCATTCCCTGCGAAGGGATGCGGGATCGGAAAACGAACGAAGTCCTGAAGAAGTGCCAGGAGTGCAGGCACCATAATCCTGTCGTTTATGATGAACTTCTCGGCGAGGAAGTGGAATTCCCTCTTCCGGAGAATCGTTTTGTCGAAGTCGAGGCTATCGAGCAGATGTCGACCCAGGAACGAGCGGATTATTTCGACACGGTTTTCAGCAAGTGCATCCGTTGTTATGCCTGCAGGGATGTTTGCCCGTGCTGTACGTGCAACCAGTGTTTCGTCGACCAGCGCGAGGCGGACTGGCAGGGTAAACAAAGCAACATCCCGGAGAATCGTTTCTTCGGTCTTACCCGTGCTTTCCACGTCGGAGATCGTTGCATCGAATGTGGCGAATGTGAGCGCGTCTGTCCCATGGGTCTGCCCTTGATGTCGCTCAACCGCAAGCTCATAAAGGATATGAACACCCTTTTCGGTGAGTTCGAAGCCGGCATGGGTGATGAAGGTCCCGATGTTCTCAGGACGTACAAGCTCGACGACGTTGAAGAATTCATGTAGGAGGTGATCAAGTTGATACTAAAAAAAGAAAACGTTCAAAATCTTTTGGATGAACTTTCAAAAAGCGCGTTGGTATTTGTTCCCAAGGAGGTCGACGGGGTTTTGAAATTCGCCCCGTTCAAATCGGCCGATGAGATGACGCTTGATATCATCAACACGACCCTTCCTCCTAAAGACCTTCTCTTCCCTCAGACGCAGAAGATGTATCGCTATGGTATCGATGCGGATGGCAAGATGTATGTCGACCCAAGCGATGACTCGGCCGAACAGGTGGTATTCGGCATCCGCACGTGCGATATGCAGAGCATCGTATGCATGGATGATGTTTTTCTGACCAAAGGTTTCGTCGATGAATTCTATCAGGCAAAGCGTGATAAGCTCCTCACGGTCGCTATCGGCTGCAACAAAGTGGCGGAAACGTGTTTCTGCGATTCCATGGGTCTCGATCCTCAGAATTCGCCTACGGCCGACATCCAACTCCTCGAAGGTGACGACGCTTACTCTGTCGTCGCACAGACCGAGAAAGGTGAAAAGGCTCTCGAGTCTTGGAAGCCTTTCCTCTCCGAGGGATCGGTTGAGGTTCCAAAGATAGAGTGCGCGCTCAAGGTCGATATGACCGGCGTGAAGGATAAGCTCGACAGGATGTTCGATCATCCGATCTGGGAAGAGCTTTCTGCGAAGTGCCTCGCGTGTGGGACGTGCACCTACGTGTGCCCAACCTGCCATTGTTTCGATATCAGCCAAGAAAACAAGATGAAGGATGGCGTGCGTTTCCGTTGTTGGGACAGCTGCATGTTCTCCGAGTATACGCAGATGGCCGGCGATCATAACCCACGGCCGACCAAAAAAGAACGTCTACGCAACCGGTTCATGCACAAACTCTGCTTCTTTGAGGATCGTTATGGCAAGACGCTTTGCGTTGGCTGTGGCCGCTGTGTTGAAAAATGCCCGGTTTCGGTGGACATAACCTGTCTTATCGACCAGATAGGAGAGTTTGATGTCTAAGATTGAAATCAGCCACGGATGTGCATTCGGAGAAAAGCCGCTTATTCCGCAAATCTGCAACATCATCGGTATCGTCGAGGAGACATCCGATGTAAAGACGTTTCGCATCCAGACGCCGGAAGGTAAAAAACCTTTCGAGTGCAGGCCCGGTCAACTGGGTATGCTATCGGCGATGTTCACCGGTGAATCCATGTTCTGTGTTGCCGATCAGGGCGACGATTACATCGAGTTCACGGTCAAGAGAGTCGGCATGGTAACTGAAGAACTGCATTCATTGTCCGTTGGCGCCCAAGTTGGGGTGCGTGGACCTTACGGTAACTGGTTTCCTACCGAATCCTGTAAAGGCCGCAACATGGTTTTCGTCGCGGGTGGCATCGGGCTGGCTCCGGTGCGGGCGTTTTTAAGCTACACCCTCAAGCATAGGGAAGACTACGGAACCATCACTTTGGTATATAGCGCCAGTAATAAAGATGACCTTGTCTTCAAGAAGGAACTTTTCGAAGTGTGGCCCAATGAACCCGATACCCATGTTAATGTAAGCGTCTATCACGCTTGTGATGGTTGGGAGGGTGAAGTGTGTTATACCGCTCCCTTCCTTGAGAAACTCGGTATCTCAACCGAAAATGCCGCTGCGGTACTGTGCGGTGGTCCGAGTCTCTATCGAACCTGTTCCGAGGGCTTGAGGAAGCTTGGATTCGCGGATGAGGATATCATCACAACACTCGAGATGAGAATGAAGTGCGGGGTCGGCAAGTGCGGTCGATGCAATATCGGTGGAAAATTCATCTGTCTTGACGGTCCGGTGTTCACGCTCGCAGAGCTTGCCGGTCTTCCGAGTGATGTGTAGGCTTCCGCCGAGTTGTTAACATAGACGAACGGATGTAGTGGTTTCAGGTTATCTGAAGGTCCGTATGGGTGTGGCATCAAACAGAGAGGTGTTAGCTATGAAGAATTATTTCGACCTGTCCGGCAGGGTTGCCGTCATCACCGGTGCTTCTTCAGGTCTCGGTGCACAGATGGCCATGGCCCTCGCGAATCAAGGCGCAGACATCGCTATCCTCGCACGACGTAAAGAGAAGATGGCTGCGGTTGCTGCTGAAGTCGAGGCGCTCGGCGTCAAATGTCTTCCGATCGAATGCGACATCACTCAAACCGATCAGATAGAAGCTGCCCGCGACAAGATCATCGCTGAGTTCGGTCGTGTCGATATCGTCGTCAACAATGCCGGTACGGGTGGCATCACTCCTACCGTCGACGTAACCGACGAGATGCTCATGAATGAACTCAATATCGACCTAGCCGGCACTTTCAAAATCGCGCGTGCGTTCGCTCCTGAGATGATCAAGAATAAATATGGCCGCATCATAAACATCTCGTCGATGTACGGTCTCGTTGGAAACATGGCCGCTCCCTGTTCTCCCTACCATGCAGCAAAAGGCGGCGTTGTGAACCTCACGCGCGCTCTTGCAGCTGAATGGGGCAAAGAAGGGATTACAGTGAACTCCATCTGTCCGGGTTACTTCTGGACCGAGCTCACGCAAGCGACGCTGGAGACCGACTGGTTCACCGAGTATGCAAAAGGCGCTATTCCCATAGGACGCTACGGCATGGAAGGCGAATTGGATACTACGGTTATCTATCTCGCATCTCCTGCTTCAAGCTACGTCAATGGCATGAACATCGCAGTTGATGGTGGTTATACCGCAATATAGAACTCGCATGAAACAATAGATCGTAGTCATACACACTACAAAGCGCAGAGAATTTCGATTCTCTGCGCTTTTACATTACGTCCGGTTCGATTTGTCAGGGTTCCGAGGTGCAGGTCTATGGCTCGAGATTCTTCTCGGCTTCGTCTCGGGCACCTTTTGCCTCTTCCGGGACCCCTTCGATCTCCTCCGCGCCACCGCTACGCAAGAAGAGCTGGGGAAAGAATTGCCGTATCGATTGGGATAGCCTGGGGGTGAGGTCCTTGGGCTCGCTTGTGCGCCAGTCGAAATAGACGCTTGCATAGCGCAGGCCGAGGGTTATGACCACGCAGGCAATGGCGGCAACGGTTTTGCTGATGTGCCCATACGTCAGTAGAATGTAGATAAGTGCTCCTATGAAGCCGGCGACACCGTAGAAATTACCCTGTTTGAAAAGAGGGGGGACTTCTCGCGCGAGAACATCACGAAGGGCACCTCCGCCGACTGCGGTGATGGTGCCGATGATGACAGCGCTTACGGGACCGAGCCCCGCCTGTATTGCTTTTTCCGCACCGACGAATGCGAAGAGACCTACCGAAAGCGCATCGAATAGGAACATGGTTGCGGAGAGGTGTTTGAATAATCCCTTGAAATAGAAGACCAGCACACCTGCGATTGCGCTTATTATGATGAGCGAAGGCTCATACAACGCATAGATCTGCTGACCTTCCAAGAGGATATCACGGATGATTCCACCCCCAAGACCGGCGGATATCGCCAAAGTGATAACCCCGAATAAATCGAATTTCTTCTCGCATGCGAAAATTCCACCGGAAAGAGCGCCGGCGACCACGGCGACGTACTCAAGCACGATCGGGATGCTTAGCGCTGCGGCGGTCACCGGTTCCGTGGTTGTCAGAACTTCGGCGACGTCACCGAAGTCGGCCGCTAAAGCAGGTGCCACTGTGAAGAGATTGATACATAATTGCTCGAACATAGATGTTCCTTTCCAGGATTTCTATAGTGAAGTAGTCGAAAGCATTTCAAACAAGGACGGGTTTTGCTTAGTGCACGAACGGACTACTACTTCTATCCCCAGAGAACCGGTTTCTATTGTAAAATGAGTGTGTACGAAGCGCTACATGATTTGGCTGATCACTGCTGCGGCTAAGGTGAAAGTGCGTTTATGCCGCTATTTCTTCCTGCGCCACGCAAGCTCGGGTTTCCTATATGTTCTGTGGTGTATTGTATATTGGTACATAGTATATCCACGTTGTGTCTGAATGTCAGTCGCGAGGCCGAAAAGGAGAATCGTTGCAACGCAGCGCCGAGCATAATGGAGAGAAGAATCCAAGTAAAATGTCGACGAACTTACGTTCGGGCATTTCCGCTTTTCGCGCTACGCTCGTACACGAGGCTCGTTTCGGTTGGATGCGTTGGATAGGATTCGCAACTTTTCTCGTCTGGATGTTCGGATTATTTTGGAGCGGTTTCTTCTCTCGCTACATGATTTTCGGAGCGATTGATTTCCTCGCGGTGCGTTCCATATGGCTCGGTGTCGAAGCTATGTCCCTCTTAGCTGTTTTTTTCATGTTAGGCAAATGGGGCGACCTCCTTGCGCTGAAACAAGTGCGATTCGGGGCGGGTGTTTGTACGTGTACGGGAACCGGAATCATGATTTTCGCTATCTTGGTGATTCAGAGTTCCCTGCTTAGTGTCATCGGAGCTATCGTTGTTGCTGTCGGCAGCGCCTTCCTTTTAGTTCTTTGGGGCTCGATGTTCGCTCGTCGTGGCTCCCAAAGTCTTCTCTTCGGGATAGGGTTCTCTTTCTTCATCGCCTCGGGATTCGATGCACTTCTTGTCTTCATGCCGACTGCGATGCAGAGTGTCTTTGTTACGATCGCCCCGCTCGTCAGCATTGCGCTGTATCGTAGTGCGGACAATCGCGAGCAAACCTCCCCTCAAGGCCCTTTCGTCTTGGATACACTGGCTTTTGAAACCGAGGGCGCATCGAGGTCATGGCGGCTTCTCTTCTTGCCGCTCCTTGTCGGGATTTCATACGGACTGATGCAGCGCTTGGTTATCATCAACACGGTTTCTTCCGGCGCGGCAAATGATCTGCTCACCATATCCACATTTTTCATCGCCGGGCTCATATCTGTTGCGACAGCTGTGTTTTTCGCTCAAGACCGCGTGCTTCAATTCGTATATTTTCTCGCACTTCCTCTCATGGTCACCGCTTTCGTCCTTTTCCCGATATTCGGCAGTTATGCGATAACGGTGCAAGCGGTTTTCATGGTTGGCTTCAACTATTTCTATTTTATGGTGTGGACATTCTGGGCGGGTGCATGGTCGGACACGATTCCGCCCTTAGGGCGCCGATTCGCCCTAGGACTTTTCGTGATAACCGCGTCCGAGTCACTCGGCTCGATGCTCGGCTTGTTGCTTATCGGATTCCAAATGAGCTCCCGGTACACTCTGACGATTATTTCCTTGTTAGTCGTATATTTTCTGATGATGGGAGCTTTGTTCAGTGCGGGGAAGTTCTTTGTTAAAAACGAGGCCAAGAAGGACTCAGCCCCTCAAGCCGGAGCTTTGCCCGATGCAGACAGGGAGACGTTTTCAGAGACAGATAGTTTGCCAAGTCCCGCACGTCACTTGGCAGACGAGTATGCCCTGTCTTCGCGCGAGGAAGAAGTTCTAAACCTATTGGTCAAGGGTCGTAATCGTGCATATATCAGCAAGACTCTTTATATCTCGGATAACACCACGAGAACGCATATGCGAAATATATATCGCAAACTCGATGTCCACTCACATCAAGAATTGCTGGATCTATTGGACACCGAAGACGCATAACACCAAAGACGCATAACGCCATGTACAAATAGACGAAGAGCCTCCTGGGAGGCTCTTCGTAAGTGCGACCTATCAGTGAAAGTACGGCTGGTGCGTTAGATGGCTTCTTCGGCGAGCGCTGATTGAGCAGCCGCGCGGCCGAACACAAGGGTCGAGAGGATTCCGGTACCGGTTCCGGGGTAGAACGAGCCCATGAAGCCACCGGCAACCTGACCGCCTGCGAACAGATGCGGGATAGGATCGCCGTTGACGTTGATAACCCGAGCTTCGGTATTTATTTTGAGGCCACCGATTGCTCCGAGGTTGTAGTCGTACGTCTTGGTAGCATAGTAGGGAGGTGTGTTGATCGGAACAAGTCCTGCGCTCTTGGTGGGGAACTGCGAGTCGATTTTCGTGGTCAGCATATCGTTGTTCCATGTATCGAGTGCGGTTTTGAGGTTGGCAGCTGGAACGCCGATCTGCTCGGCAAGTCCTTCGACGGTGTCAGAGACGAAGACGGTGCCATCCGCGATCTCTTTAGAGAAATCATCACTCATGGGGCTTACGCCACCTACGATCGGACCGCCGAGGGCAGCTGTGGTCGCATCCCAGATACCCCAGGATAGGTGGTCTTCCTGTGCGAACGCCAGACGCAGCACCCAAGCATAGTGGTCGGATTCCGCAACGAAACGGCGACCGTACTTATTCACGAGTATGCCCGGAACCTCGGGAATGATAGGCAGATTGGGAGTTCCGCCGACATTGTTCGGCAGACCGATAAAACCACCGAGGGTCGCAAGGTCGGCACCTACGCTCAATCCCATGCGGATACCGTCGCCGTTGTTCGTGGCAACGGTGATAGCGCGCCCGTCTTCCAAGGCCCATTGGATGTGCTGACTGAAAGTCTTCGCCATCTCCAAATTGCGATCGAAACTGCACGTGGCGAGGATGACACCTTTGCGTCCCTTGTAGCGCTTATCTCCGGCGATGACACCGGTGATGACACCCTCGGCATTCTGTACGAGTTGTGTCGCGGCGGTTCCTAATACGAATTCGACTCCGGCGGCGACTGCTGCAGTATTAAGCGCATCGACGTGCCATGCTCCATACATAAGGTCGTTGTCGGAGGATCCGGCAAGATGGATACGGGGACGTACGAAATCTGTGTTAACGATAGGAATGGGACCATTACCATATACTACCTCGTACTTGATTCCGAGAGATTCCATCCATTCGATGCAGGAAGGGGCTTGCTCGCAAGCATAACGGACAAGGTCTTCATCGAGACTGCCTTCGCCGCAGGCAAGGTAGTATTCAGCATGTTTTTCGGGGGTATCGTCGGTTACTCCGGTTAATTCCTTCTGCTGCGAGGTCCCGGCGGCCTGGATCACGCCTGAGGAGTTCGCGGTATTCCCGCCGACTTTCTGGGCGGCTTCCAAGACGATGACGCTCGCTCCACCTTCTCCTGCGGTGACAGCGGCAGCCAGACCGGCTCCGCCTCCGCCGACGATTATGATATCGGCTTCGGCATCCCACGTACCGGTATCCGTTGCGGCTAAGCTATATGAAGCAGACGTGCCCGAGCTTGATGGTTTAGCGCATCCGCTTAAACCAAGAGCCGCAGCACCTAAAGCTGCAATGCTCGCGGCGGAGACGAACGTTCGGCGACTAAAATCTTTTGTCGTGTCATTCATGGCGTTCTCCTTTTTCTAAAAAATCACATTACCGGGACTTCGTTTCGTCCTATGTTCGGTTATTAACGAAACGTATGGCTGTAGTATGCACTCTTTGTGGATGAAGTACATCACACCGCTGATGCGATTACTAACTCGTAATAAACTCGCATTCCTCGTGTATACTAAATACATGCACGGAATCGCACAGGCTCTCAGGCTATTGAAATGATCCGGATAGCATTCTCGGGATGTAGGGAGTGCACCCGATTCGGAAATGCACCCGACTCGGAAGGCGTGTCCGTGGCGCTGAAGTGTCAGATTCGAGTACATGTACCATTTACCGCACATATATAGATACGCCCGGGTCCGTGGCGTTTGACAAGCCTATTTTACGGTGGTATCGTGCACCCTTGTGACTTTAGGCTCGGGTGACTATGTATGCACCTGAGATGAGTATGAGACAGGTACACAGGTACTGAAGAAGGAGAATGCTTTGCCTACAATCAATCAGTTGGTTCGCAAGGGTCGTACTAAGATAGTCGAGAAGAAGAAGAATCCGGCTCTCAAGGGTAACCCGCAGAAGCGTGGAGTATGCACCCGTGTATATACCACAACCCCTAAGAAGCCTAACTCAGCGCTTCGAAAAGTAGCTCGTGTGCGTCTTGTAAACGGCATGGAAGTAACCGCTTACATTCCCGGTGAGGGACACAACCTCCAGGAGCACTCGATGGTACTTATCCGCGGTGGTCGTGTGAAAGACCTCCCCGGTGTCCGCTACAAGATTATCCGCGCAGCTCTTGACTGCTCGAGCGTCTCCGATCGCTTGCAGGCTCGCAGCCGTTACGGTGCCAAGAAGCCCAAGAAGAAATAACGGGTGATGTTTGGCATGAGCTTGCAGTCTATGCCTTAGGAAGAAATTGATAGTCTGGCACAAGCCAAGAGGGCTGTGCCGCCGATTTATGAGGAGTAACACATGCCGCGTCGTGCAGCAGCTGTCCGCAGAGAAGTACAACCGGACGCCATTTATAACAATCGCCTTGTCACGCAGCTCACCAACAAGATCCTGCTTGATGGCAAGAAGTCGACCGCAGAAGCCATCGTCTATGGTGCATTCGACATTATCGAAGAACGTACAACCACCGATCCTTTGTCTGTGTTCAAGAAGGCAATGGACAACGTTCGTCCCACGCTCGAGGTCAAACCCAAGCGTGTCGGTGGTGCAACCTATCAGGTTCCGATGGAGGTCAACTCCCGTCGTGCGACCACGCTCGCTATCCGCTGGATCGTCGGTTTCTCTCGCAAGCGTAAAGAGAAGACCATGAAAGAGCGTCTGGCTAATGAAATCATCGATGCCAGCAACGGCGTCGGATCGTCAGTGAAGAAGCGCGAGGATCTCTACAAGATGGCAGAGTCCAACCGTGCATTCTCTCACTATCGTTGGTAGAGAGGATTACTGACTAACTATGGCTTCTAAGCAATTCCCACTCACAGACACCCGCAACATCGGGATTATGGCGCACATCGATGCTGGTAAGACTACCA
>JAAXUU010000025.1 GCA_013335845.1 Actinomycetota bacterium | reverse complement strand
CACCCAGACGCATGACGCATTTGGACCAACTCATGCGCTACCGCCACATCTTGGCATCAAGTGGTGTTATCCGCTTCAAAACGGACAGTCTGCCGATGCGGGACTTCACACTCGCCCAGCTCGGTATAGCCGGGTATCATCTCAACTGGAGTGTCGACGATATCCGCGAGATGCTGCCGGACGACCCGATCACCGGCTACGAGAGGCGGCTCTTCAATCTTGGAGCCACCGTGTACGCACTTGAGGCGATGCCGGGACCCGAGCCTGCAAACATCGCACAGACGGCACCCTTGAGCTTGTTCGACTACCTGCCGGACGACCTCGAAACCATGACGTACATACCTACTGACATGGAGCGGTCGGTGCGCAACATGATCGAGGCCCGAGCAAGAATCGCGCGCAATCGCAAGCATGACGATCCGATCGCACCCTTAGACGCAAGGGAATGAATGCGAACCCTATTCTGTGCAATCTTGGACAGCACCGATTAGGCTTACATAAGGTCTTTTACTTCCCCGTTTGTTTCCTAGACAAATCATCCGGTACAGGGCGCACTGGTTTAGCCGTACTTGTATCTCCTGTCGGACTTGCAAGACGGCGCTCGAAGATATTGAACTCGCGTATCACTTCGGGTACCTCAAAAGCTCTATTACGCTTCTGATTACCGATCGGTTTAACTATGCCTGCTTCTATGCACCGCTCGATTGCCGGAGTCACGGCGCTTATCGCACGCTCCGTTGCTTCGGCTGCTGACTTCACGGTGAATACAGGTATGCCGACCATTTCATCAATCAACAAATCAAGCGCTGAACTCTTGCGAATTTGTCCAAGCTTCTCTCTCCAGCCAACTTGAAGGGCTTTGGCTTGTTGTTCGAACTTTTCGGCTTCTTCGCATGAAGCACTACATACTCCGGCGAAGAAAGAGATCCAGTTATTCAATCCTTCTTGAATAGCCTCGTCGCTTTCGCCGTCAACGTAACGAAACTCATTCAATCCCTGTATATAGCTCTTAGATTGAGTGGCCAGAACAAGTGATATGGGAGGGACCAGTTCCGGTGCCAGCCCGCGCCGTCGCAGTATCAAGTGAATGAGCGCGCGGCCTGTACGACCATTGCCGTCAACAAACGGGTGAATACTCTCGAACTGAGCATGCACTAGAGCCGCTTGTTCAACGGGTGAAATAACTTGATCATTGCAGAACTCAGCGATATCTTTCAACAGCTCCATCACATGCTCCGGCGCCGGAGGAACATATTCAGCCGAGAGCGGATTATAAGAGTTCCCGCCAACCCAATTCTGGCTGTCCCGCACAATCCCGCCAAAGCGTTCGATATGCGTACCGGCACAAAGAGCCTTGTGGATACCCAAAATCGTTTCTACATCAACGCGTTCTTCTTGGCTTGCAGCATGCAATGCATTCTGCATCGCGTGAATATTCCCCACTACTTCAGCGGCGCTTTCGTCATATTGAAAGTTCTTTTCGCCACGCAAATTCATTTCCGCTTCTAGCAAGCGCTTTGTGCCGATGGTCAAGCCCTCGATATACGAGGAGCAAACCGCCTCAGCCCGCAACAAGAGACGCGCAATTCCTTCCGAGCTATGAAGAGATGTTGCTCGATTGTTGAGAAGGACGATAGCTTGCTCCGCGCGACCGACATCACCGACCACATCAGGATCGAGCGCGATTCTCATCTGCGTAAGCGGTGTGGGCATGAAATATTCGTAAGCTCCGCTTTTGCGTTGATCGCGAGTACGACCTGTTCCTTCATTAAGCCAGAATTCTTTGTGCAAAGTACCCATGCCAGCACCTCCTTATTTCAGGTTATTATACAACCTGTAATAAGGATGAGTCTAGTTTTAGGTTTAATCGCGCGAGTAGTCTGCAATTAATCCGATAGCCTTCAAAAGAGACACCGATATTCCAGCGATTACCCAGGCTGATTTTGAACACCTACTAGATCTTCCGTCTGACTTGGATAAGTCGTTTCGCGTCCTCGAGGATATCTTTATCGGTGACATTGATCATGAGCCATTTTCCACCGGCACTATAAGGAGTGTTTCGAAATAGCTCTTGGGTGTAGTGCGTGCAGCTTCGAATAGTCAGCATGGCTTCATCGTATTCCTTGTTTCCGATAACGACCAACGCGATGAAATAACCGGACATAGGATAGAGGGTGCATAGCGAGCGCCCGGCTTTTTGATATTTCACATTCCAACCGGGTTGTCCGGAACACTTACTGTATGCGATTGTGGGCGATATTTTGTAGTTGTCCCGCAAAAACGAGTTAAGCTCTTCCCATAAGGGAGTCTCGATGAACCCGGCAATGTCAGTCTCACTTGGCTGACGATCAGAAGCAAATAAATCTACCCATTCCGTAAGCATCTCGTATCCCCACCCTTAATCGACGTAGACACACTATGGCGTAGCGCTTCGTATACTACCGCTACCGACTCTTGGATTGATATACTCAGCAGCAATTTACCACGTTACCGTCACCCACTCTGGTGGCGCGCAGCGTTCGCCTCGGCCAAAAATGCGGCGCCAAGTGCCCCGGCGTAGATACCGTTATCGACAGTCCGAACATCCCTCTTGAGTTTGCGGCCGATACTTTCTGCGAAAAAAGTCACATGGCTGAGACCACCCGTCAGGACGGTTTTCTCGTCGTCGGGAAAACGGGTGAGCATGCCGGCAACCTTCGCGACAACCGAATCGACGATGCCGGCGGCGATATCGAAGCGGCTCCTCCCCTCTCCGACATAACTGACGATCTCGGATTCGGCGAACACTGTACATAGCGAACTGATATTCAGGGGTGTGCCTTGCTGGGCCATCACGAACAGCTCGTCGATCTCGACTTCCAGCCTATTCGCCATGACTTCGATGAACTTTCCCGTCCCCGCCGAGCATTTGTCGTTCATCAGGAAATCCTCGACCTTACCATCACGGATAAGGATGACTTTGGTGTCCTGGCCGCCGATGTCGATGACGGTGGTGTTTTCGCCGATGAGTCGTGCCGCCCCGACAGCATGGCAGGTAATCTCGGTGACCGTTTTGTCAGTATAAGAAACGGCGGCTCGGCCATATCCGGTCGAGCAGACGCTCACGCTATCATCCGTGACGTCGATCCCTCTGGCCTCGAGTAAATTCCTGACCTGACGCGAGGCTTCCTTGCTGCTCCACCCGGTGGGGACGACGGCAAAATAGGTGCTTGCGCCTGTCACGGCAACTTTGGTGCTGGTCGATCCGATGTCTATTCCAACGAAATGCATCATATCTCTCAAATCTCGAATCCTGCCGGGTTTCGTGACTCTTGGTGGGATGCCATCAGCAATACCTGTTGCGATTCGGGTTGATTTGCGATGGCAGTTCCACGATTTCGGCGTACTCCGCTTCCGCAGCCGCGGCAACCCTCTCAACTCTTTCACGGTCCGAGCACTCGATAAGAAGCGATACGCCGCAAGAGGAGCGCGCCGCGCGCGGTGTCGGCGAAATGCGCGCAGCGATACCCTCCTCGCGAAGGAGCCCGAAGAGACGCCATCCGTGGGTATGACTCTCGAAAAGCACGTAGCAATCGATTATCTGCTTCTCCTTCGGTATTCGAACGCCCCTTGTCTTCGGTCCGTTCCTGTTAACCCAGCATCTCGATAAAAGCACCGATGCGGGTCTTGAGCTGCCCTGCGTCTTCATCGGTGTAATCGGTCTCGAGACCGAGGACGGGGATGCCAGCTTCTTTGAGCGCGCGCTCGACCGTATATCCTTCGACGTCATAGAGGCTGCAGAACTTAAGGTTCACGTCGATGACACCATCCACGTCGTAGTCCTTAGCCAAGCGGAGGATATCGTCGATTCGAGCATTGTTCGGCGTGAAACATGCGCAGTTCGTTTTCATGTAACGCTCGGAAAGCGCCATGAATTGGTCTTCGAGCGTGGTCTGCGTCTCGTCGACGAGGTTCTCGAAGTAACGGGTCCCGGTGCACATCTCCTCGCAGACGACGGCGGCTCCACTGTTCTCGATGATATGGTGGAGTTTCCAGTTGGGAATCGCCAGCGGTGTCCCCGTGAGCAAAATGCGCTTCGTCCCCTCGGGAAACACGCTTACGCCGTCTGCTATGCGCTGCTCGAGCTCATCGGCCAGCTTGTTCGCCATCTGGGCACAGCGCGCCGGGTCATCATAGAAGGCGATCTGTGACATGAGGAGAGCATCCCTGCCGCTGATGGGGCTCTTGGCAGCCTTGCGGGCTTCGTATACGCGGGCAAGTGCCTTACGCTTTTCATTGATGAGTTCAATCGCTTCGCCAAGACTTTCGGCGTTAATGGTATTTCCCGTGAATTCCTCGACGACTTGGGCAAACGACGCTATCTCGTCTTTCCAAGCGACGATATCCTTGTCACGCTTCATCTGCGGTATATCCATGATGTGCATGGGAACATCCTCACCGAGAATCTCCCAAGCTTTCTTCTTGCCATCGCACGTGGTCTCACCGACGAACATGTCTGCTATGCGGAAGAACGGACACGTCTTGTCGAGACGAGCACCCACCGACGCCTTTATTAGGGGACAAAGTCCCTTCGGGAGAACCTTCTCGCCGCCAGGGACCCAAAACTGGGAACCACCGCAAAGGCCGGTCGCGATAGCACCTGCCGCAAAAACCACTTCGTCGGGAACATAGACGCAGAAGGTACCGAATACCTTCCCATCCTGCTTTTGATGCTCGATGAGTTCAGCAGGACGCACACCATGGATTTCCGATACGACGAAATCGTAGAACGCCATATTATCCGGGCGGTTTTCCTGTGAGAGATATACATCACTAAAAGCCATCGGCAAGACCTCGCAGAGTGCGTCGTGCTTCTCGAGGTCCATTCCGAGGTCCTCCCACATTTTTACGTAATCAGCCACAATCATATCCGCTTTCTCTTCTGACGCGCCGCACTATCGCTCCGCCGGAAGGTCAACAATGACCTCGCATGAACTTGAAAGCAGCAGCTTGTCTGTCTTGATGCATTTGATGGAATACTCAACGGCCAGGCAAGGACTCAGGCCATGAATGCATCCCGCGGGGTCGATTGTATTGACTGAAATAAGCTGCCGCAAGGAGATGTCTATAAAGGTGCGGTTTCCCACTTTGAACGCGTAGACGCTGGTCACATGGTCTCCGCCAGCGGTACCGTCCCAATACCCTCAAGACTTACAAAATGCCCTACTTCGATTCCAAGCTTTTCTTCGAAATGATGGCAACTACGTAAATGAACCTTGGATATCGTTCGATGTGTTGATGCTCTTTCCTGACACATCGGGGAGCGAGCGACTATCCGCTTTATGTTCATCTCCAACTCATCAATCATCTTGGCGATTGAGGGCGTAACGTTCCCCCTGCTATTTACCGTGGGGCTCGGCAAGAGGATTTGTGCTCACGAGGAGGCTTAGATAGAGAAACAGAACAGCGGGTCCTTCAAGGTTCTCGAGCCCCGTTATCTCCTTGATTTTCTCCAGCCGATATCTCAAGGTGTTACGATGGATGCGGAGCTGTACTGCAGTTGCTGCCTTATCTGATGAATTCGATAAGTATGTCTTCAGAGTCATCATGTAATCCGTATTGTGCATGACATCGTATTTCGACAACCTCACTACGGAAGGGTGCACGAAATTTTCGAGAGGAGCTTTCTCCTTTAACACCGAAAGCATGATTTCGGAAATGAGATCATCATAGTGAAACATAGATTTTTGAGGCTTGATAGCGGACCCTATCTCAAGAGCTTTGTCGGCCTGCCATTTATACGTCGTGAGAGGATAGGGATGTTCAAACCGTCTGCTGAATCCACAACTTGCGTCAACGGTTTTTAGATATACCACCGCATCCCTGAATGATTGTTGCTTGTCGAAACCGTCTGAAACACCGCACAAGAGGACATAGAGTTTCTCATTTTGGACAACTGTTAAGACATTGCTGATGAATTCACGAAGTTTCGACCCGATATAGGATTCGAACGGTTTATTCATGAGATTGCGTGTCTTGACTGACATCAAGACGAAGCCGGGCTTCAGCGTCTCCCCCGTGATAGCGTACATGCGATCGAACTCTTCTTCGTTTTTGAATTCACCGGCCAAGAGGCCTTGCAGCAACACCCCGGAAAGGTATCCCCCGTAGCGGCTTTCTTGGTATCTTTTGCCGCAGCCGATAGAGAACGCTCTCGAAATCAGCAACATGGCGGTCGTGTGCCATTCTTCACATTCGAAACCCGTGGCTAACGCCGATACATACCCCAAAACCTCGCCATTATCGACAATGGCACAAGCGTAGCGTGGCTGTTCGGCAAAGTAGCCCCAGTTCGTGTAAATAGGAACATAGTCATTGCCGTATGCTTCCCACATATTATCGCGGAGGAAGATGTCTATATATTTCGACTCGATTTGCTTGCCGACGACATTGGCGTCCCACTGTTCATCGCCGCAGGGGGTCAGAGGATATTTCCCGGTAACCACAAACGTCGCATCGGTAACCACTATGGGCATTTGCATAATGTCAAATGCGGCGACAACAAGTGCATCGCTATTGAACTTGCCAAGAGCGATGAAAAGCGTCTCGTATATTTCCTTCGTTTCCATTAGTACCTCCGACTAATCAAAACATTCGATTGCGAAGAACCCGTATAACAAAGTGATGAACAGCCCTAAGAGAGCACTTCCTATTTGAAGGCTTGAATAAATGCTTTCATCTGAACTGATGTCAGCATACTGCCATTATTGAAAAACTACCATATTGTATGATGCAAAATCATCAGCACTTCGTTGTGCATTTGCACAATAGCCTAAAAGTGAAGTATTTATCTCTCATTATGCCTTCAAAGCATAGTAATTCATACGATGCAAGTATTGGACCATCGAATGAGCACGCGCGTATCCTTTTCGTGGAGGAAGGACGATCAAATTGTTCTACCGATAATGAGAAGGAGAAGGAATATGTCATTGTTTGAGAGAGGGATCAGTCGTCGCGATTTTCTGCGCGCGTCTGCTGGTGCCGCGGCAGCAACGACAGTCTTTGGCTTGGTAGGCTGCGCTTCGCAGAAAGCCACCAGTGCTTCAGGCACAGAGGTAACGCCACATGCTGTTGCTTCGGATGCTGCGATTTTGGGTGGTGAGGGCGAGTGGTTGCCCATTCACTGCCATCAAAACTGCAATCAGATGTGCATGAATCTGGGCTACGTCGTTGACGGTATCGTGGTTCGCCAGAAGACTGACGATGTTCGCGAGGATAGCTTTGATGCACCACAGCAACGTGGTTGCTTGCGAGGTCGTTCGTTGCGGCAACAGGTCTACAACGCCGACCGCATCAAGTACCCTATGAAGCGCAAGAACTGGCAGCCAGGCGGCGGGGAGACTGCTCATGGTGAGCTTCGTGGCAAGGACGAATGGGAACGCATCAGCTGGGATGAAGCTCTCACCTATGTCACCGGTGAGCTAACCCGCGTCTACGACACCTATGGCCAGAACAGCATCGTCTGCAACGGCTGGCGCTGGGCTCCCGGCTCAGCTATGTTCCCCGTCATGGGCGGTGCTATCTATGACACCGAGTGCGAGTCATTCGGCTGCTGGGCATTCCAGACCGAGGCTTTGGGCATGTACTCATGGGGCGACCATCCCGACATCATGATGGCCCCAGACAAGTACGACCTCCCCAACGCCGACACCATCGTGCTCTACGGTTGCAACCCTGCGTGGTCACAGCACACCAGTATGCAGTACCTCACCAACGCCAAAGAATCCGGCGTCAATTTCGTCTACGTAGGTCCTGACTACAACGTTACCGCTTCGGTCCTCGAGGCAAAGTGGATCCGCGTACGCCCGGGCACTGACACCTCATTCTTACTGGGCGCTATGTATGAGATGATTCGACTCGATAACGAGAAGGGCGACATCATCGATTGGGACTTCCTCGCCGAACGTACGGTTGGCTTTACGCCGGAGACCATGCCGGAAAAGGCTACCACTGACGAGAATTATCGCGATTATATCTTGGGCGTGTATGACGGCACCCCCAAGACACCGGAATGGGCCTCAGAGATCTGCGGAACTCCCGTGGAGGACATCACCTGGTATGCCGAGATGGCCGGCAAAAACAACGCGGTCATGTTCCTGCACAGCTACGCCGCTTCCCGCTACTTGGGCGCGGAGAACCTGCCGCAAGCATTCATGACACTCTCTGCATTGGGCTGTCACTACGGCAAATCCGGTCACGGCTCGGCTGCTATATACACGTGGGACGCAGGAGACTCCGGTTATCGCATGATCCAACATGCGGGCGGCGACTATGGGTACATCGACGCGTTGGCGGTTTCGCTTGCTCAAAACGGTCCTAACCGCATGATCGAGGGTAACTCGTGGTGGAGCTCGCTTGCCGCAGGCACGTACATCTCAACGACCGAGGATTCTTATTCCGCCGGTTCGGGCGATGACCCTACCAAGATGCGCTGTAATACTCCAACGTATCACGAGGCTCGCGAGATGCCGGTCAACCCACGCCTCATGTTCGCCACCAACTCGAACTTCATGCAGACCCGCGGTAACCTCTCCACCGCTATCGAGGTTATGCGCGCCGCTGACACGTGCATCTCCCTGGAAATCAAGTACTCGCTTACTGCTTCGTTTGCCGATATCATCCTGCCGGTGGCAACCCACTGGGAGGGTAATGACGACGAGAGTTGGGGTGAGCTGTGCTGGCCGAGCGCGTTCGGTGACGGTAACGGCCAGAAGCAGCGCAAAGACGCTTTGCTTGCTTGGCATCCGCTTATCAAGCCCATGTACGAGTGCCGTGAGGAGAAGGCGATCTGCCGCGAAATCCTCGAGCGTATGGGTTACGATCCGGACAAGGCCTATCCCAAGACCAACTATGATCAGTGGCTTGGTTACTTCTTGGGCATGCGCGAGCTCTCCTCTGAACTCAACTCGTGGAATCCGGTTATCACTTGGACCGATGAAGATAATGAGAAGTACCACGCGGATTATCCGACACAGGAAGGTAAGATCTCCTTCGACCAGTTCATGAGCGATGGCTCGTACGTGGTCACGCGTTCCGCTGACGACAAGCGCAACTACATCGGTTACCTCAACGACAAGCTGGGCATGGGTCCGAATGGCGAAGTCGTGGTGGCCGACACCGCATGGCCGCGCCCCTCTGAGTCCGGTAAGCTGGAAATCTACTGTCAGTTCAAGGCTGATAATGTCAACCGAATCGGCATCAACCCCGAGCCTATCAAGCCGTATGCCAACTACTTCGTGCCAAACCGTGGTTACCAGCAGACTTTCTCTGACTGGGACAACAAGGTTCCGGGCGAGTACCCCCTACAGGCTTACACGCCTCACTACATGCGTCGTGCGCACTCCTGCTACGACAACATGGTCTGGACGCAAGAGGCATTCCGCAACCCTGTATTCATGAACGCACAGGATGCCGCCGATCGTGGCATCATAGCCGGCGACACGGTCGTTTGCTACAACGCCTTTGGCAAGATGCTTCGTCACGCACAGCCGCTGCAGGGCATGATACCCGGCGCTGTGGGTATCCCACACGGCGTTCGTTCGGTATTCGATGAGACCGAACCCACCGACATCATCGACCGAGGCGGCTCCGAACAAGTGCTCTCGGATGGACAGCAATCCAACTATTTCCCGCAGGTCGATGGTTACAATAGTTTGCTCATCGAGATTGCAAAATACGACGGCGAGGCCATCCCCGAAGATTACGATCGCGGTCCGTTCTTTGCCGCCGGAATCGATGAGGTTGATATGCCTGCCTACTACGCTCCTGAAGTAAAGGAGGCTTAAGCCATGAGCTTGGGATTTTACGTTGACATGACACGCTGCATCGGCTGCCGTACCTGCCAGGTTGCCTGCAAGGACCGCCGCGACATTCAGGTTGCCGGCCCTCGCCTGCGCCGAGTTGATACATATTAGTGCGGTTCTTACCCTGATGCCGCAATGCTCCACCTGGTACTCTCGTGCAACCACTGCGAGAACCCGATTTGCGTTGCAGAATGCCCGACCGGAGCTATGTACAAGGACACTGACGGCACCGTTCAACATGACGATGCGACGTGTATCGGTTGCCAGACCTGCGTGAAGGTCTGCCCCTACGGCGCTCCGCAATACATGGAAGATGACGGTATCGTACAGAAGTGCGACACCTGCTCTGCCTTGCGTGCC
>JAAXUU010000204.1 GCA_013335845.1 Actinomycetota bacterium | reverse complement strand
CGACCTCGGCGAGCTCGAAAGCTACCACGAACGATTGACCGAATCGATACGCAGGAATTGGACGCGGGGGTTCATATCCGAGATGTACGCCCCACTTGATGACGCGAATATTCAAGCCGGAGAGCGCGCTTTTTTCACAAGAAGGAACGCAGAATATATCGATACCGCCCGCCAGGAAATCGAGCAGCTCCCCGAGCACTTACGGCCATACTTCTTAGCACCCCTGCTCTCACAGGCTTCTATCCACGTGAACACCGCAGGTGTTTTCAAGGGATTCTATAAAGATAAGAGTGGAATCGGTTGTTTCGGTGGCACAGGGAAGAATGCATTATCGAGGATTACCCGCGACATGGAAATGCAGCTCCCGGTATTCTCGAATTTCAATTGTAGCGGAAGGGTGCTTTGCGGGGATGCAGGTGCCGTGGTTATGGAACTCCCACCGGTCGATCTCGTTTATATCGACCCTCCCTATAATCAGCATCCCTACGGATCGAATTATTTCATGCTCAATTTGATTGCGAGTTATTCCAGGCCGATGCGCGTAAGCAGTGTATCCGGTATTCCCGAAACATGGAAGCGGTCTCACTACAACAAACGTGCCTTTGCCCAGAAGACCTTGTTTTCTACGGTCGAGAACTGCAAGGCTTCCCATATTCTCATATCGTACAACTCCGAAGGGTTCATCTCTTATGATTCTTTCGTCGGCTTCCTTGAGGGTCTTGGGGAACTTGAGGTATTGGAAACCGATTACAATACATTCAGGGGTTGCCGTAACCTGCGGGATAGAGACACACATGTGAAAGAATATCTTTTCCTCGTCAAGAGGCGCAGTCCGCGCAGCGGTGCGTGACGTATATCCACTCGCCTATGCAGTTGTTATGTATGGGTGAGCTTTTTTGTTGTTTGGGGTTAGAATTATCTGTTGTTGTATAAACCGATGCAGAAGAGGGAAGTTTGTGGCTCCAAAAATTAGCATAATCATGCCGGTTTACGGTGTTGAGGACTGGGTCGGCCGTGCAATCGAGACGGTACAGGCGCAGACCCTCGAAGATTTCGAGTTCTTTGCCGTCGATGATGGCAGCCCCGATAGGAGCGGTGCGATTTGCGATCGATATGCCGCTCAAGATTCGCGCATCAAAGTAATCCACAAAGAAAACGGCGGCGCGCCGAGTGCGCGGAATGCAGCGCTGAAACTGGCGACAGGGTCCTACCTCTATTTCATGGACTCGGATGATTGGGTCGAGCCAACGATGCTCGAGGATATGTACACTCTCGCTGAAAAGAACAGGCTCGATCTGGTCGTTTCCGGATTCTTTATCGACACCTATTACTCGGATGATTCCTTTGTTACGCAGGAAATCTCCCATCCCGATCGTATCTATGAAAGCCAACGGGCATTCCGTGAGGACGCTTATAAACTTTTCGACAAGAATCTACTGTATACCCCTTGGAACAAACTCTATCGCGGGGATTATATCCGCGAGAAGAATCTGAAATTCCCGCTCACGTTTTGGGATGATTTCCCTTTCAACTTGAGCGTGCTCCGCGATGTCGAGAGGGTAGGGGTGACATCCAAGAAATATTATCATTTCATTCGTGCGCGCGCAGAAAGCGAGACGACGAAATATCGTCCCGATATGTACACGAAGCGCGAAGAGGAGCACGGTTGGATGCTCGACTTGTATAAACATTGGGACGTGAGCGACGATGCGAGCCGAGAAATGATTCTACGCCGTTATATCGAGCGAGTGGTCGGTTGTATCGAGAATGTTGTCAGCGAGAACTCCACGCTTTCTTCGGCCGAGAAAAGCAAGCAGGTCAAAGCTATGCTCGATGACCCGAAAACGATTGAAGCCGTGCGGGTGGCCCAGCCTAGATCTTTCATGATGAAGATGATTCTCCTCCCTATAAAATGGAGGAACGTGACGCTCACTCGTATGGAATGCAGTTTGATATCTCGCATCAAGTCCTCGAATACCAAGATGTTCGCGACCCTTAAAGCGAAGCGTTAGGAGAAACGGTGACAACACCTTTCTTCAGCATAGTCACTCCGGTCTATAAATCGGAGGATTTCCTGGAGGCCTCGACACGATCCATATTGTCGCAAACGTTCTCGGATTTCGAGTTCATATTGGTCGATGACTGCTCTCCCGATGCCTGCGGAGCTATGTGCGACGAGCTTGCCTCCGGCGATTTTCGGGTGCGCGTTATCCATTCCTCTCGAAATGAAGGTGCCGCCTCAGCGAGAAACAAAGGGATGGATGCAGCGCGTGGTACGTATCTGCTTTTCCTCGATGCCGACGATACTCTTGATGCGGACTTTCTCGGCACGCTTTTCCGTCGTATCGAAGGGACCCATCCGCAAATCGTCGTATGGGGAGCTGTCGAGGATTATTTCGATGAGCTCGGGAAACCGACGTATTCGCGTGTTGTCAGTCTTCCTTCGCGATCGCTCACCACGGCCGAGGAGGTGCGTGGGTCGCTCATAGAACTCGAGGTATCCACGCTTTTCGGATACCCCTGGAACAAAGCGTATGACCTCGCATATCTTCGAGGTACCAAAGCGCGCTTTGGAGAAGAAACGATTCTCGAGGATTATTTCTTCAATCTGCGCGTCATCCATTCCTGTTCGACGATGCTGATCATAGAGGAAACTCCCTATCATTACGCATGGCGTGAGAGCGGTGGAAGTCTGACGAAGCAGTTCCTCCCTGACTATTTCGAGTTGCACAAACTTCGAGTACAAAGCATGTTGGATTTACACGAAGAGTGGGGAATCGCAACATCAAAGGTCAAAGAAGCGCTGGGGAGTATTTATCTTCGCTACTGTCTTTCCGCGTTACAGCGCACATATGACAAGCGCATGGGGATGTCGTATCAGATGCGCAAGGCGTGGTTGGAGGATCTTTTCAAGGACACGTTATATGTCGAACTTGTTCCTTTCGCCAACGCAAGTGGAGTGATCGCGCGAACGTTCGAATGGGGCTTCAAAGGCAGGTACAGCACCGTGTTGCTCATGGGTGCATGGGCTGTCGATTTGATAAAGACAAGGCTCCCCATCCTGTTCACGCGCGCGAAGAAAAGTCGGTAGCGGTGCAAGAGTACTCGTTTGTTACTTTCAATCCGGAACGCTTATCCGTCTCGATAACCCATGCGTGACGGGATGCTATAATGACCGCATATACGTGACCGCACATACGATGTGCTGTATATAGATGGTAGGATTATGTAGGAGTTGGTTTGGACGCCTGTCCTAATGAAGCGCGATAGTATCGGATTTGGTCGTGCGAAGCAGTTCTTTGTATACATGTAGAAAGAGGTAGAAAAGTGACTAAGAATTCAAGGTTTGATTATTTCGACGCTTTTCAACGTATCGGCACGTTAGCCGATACCGAGGCTGATCGCTTGCTTGAGATATTGACTAATTTCGATTCCGAGACTATCGAAACCCAGCTCAACGAGATGCATGAACTCGAGCACGAAGCCGATATGGTGAATCACGAGGTATATACCAATCTTATCGTCGAATTCATCACCCCTATCGAACGTGAGGATATCAGTACCCTCACCCAAGAGCTCGATGAAGTCGTCGACCATATCGAAGACGTACTGCAGCGTATTTATATGTTCAATATCAAAGAGATCGTACCTGAAGCCCTCGAGATGGTAGCTATCATCGCGAAGTCGACAGAGGCTTTGCGTCAGGCATTG
>JAAXUU010000203.1 GCA_013335845.1 Actinomycetota bacterium | reverse complement strand
CGAGAGCCCAAAGCAGTATGTATTGGCTGCGCAGATGCTCTGGCGCATCATCATCGGAGCGGCGATCTTCTCGGTGGTTTTCGGGATGGTGTGGCAGTTGGTTGCACTGAGCGCTCCCTCGTTCGTTACGGTCCACGAGTATTCACTGGGTGGTAACCTGATAGGCGCCCTGGTCCTATTCGCGATTCTGACGATTTTCAAGAAAAAGATCGATATGGGAGCGATCTATCGAATCGCCCTCCCCTTCCTAGTCTTGGGAGTGGTGCTGTTGCCCTTCCTATGGAGCGCGAATACGAGTTGGTCGAATGCGTTGGTTGGAATGGGAAATCTGCTCTTCGATATGGCCATCAGTTACCTGGTTGCGGAAGTGTCCTTCGACTACCGCGTTAACGGAGCGGTCGTGTGCGGCGTGACCCGCGGTATCACAATCGGATGCATGGCTTTCGGCATGCTGCTCGGTTACTTCCTTGTGACCTACGTTGCCATCGACTTTTTGATGCTTCTCGTCATCTCACTTTGCGTATTGTATTTGATCGGCATCGGAGTTCTGATGCTTTTCAATAGGAAGAAATTGCTGGATTTGGCCAAGGTGCTTGAGAACAGCGAGGCGGAGCAGAGCTTCACAGAGCCCGAGCTCGCGCCCGATTTGCTGGAGCAGCACATCAACGCCGTGGTACAACAGTACCATCTTTCCCGCAGGGAAGCAGAGGTTTTCGGTTATGTCGCACGCGGGCGTAGCGCCATATATGTTTCCGAAACCTTGGTCGTTTCCGAAAATACCGTACGCTCGCATCTACGGCGTATCTACGAAAAACTCGGTGTGCACTCGAAACAGGAGTTACTGGATCTGGTCGAAAGAGGATAGGCCGAAGCCGAGGAACTCCAAATACAAGCAACTCCAAACACAAGAAAGCCCCTGAAGAATTCAGAGGCTTTCTTGCTGCTGTATTGTATCGAACGGTCGTGCTTAGAAGAAACGGAATACAGTGAATCCCAATGCGTACAGGATGTAGCGGAATGCAATACCTCCTGCAAGTGCGCAAGCGAAAGCGACGAATCCGAAAAGGCCGGACTGTTCGCTGCTCGATTTTTTGAGAAAAGCTACGAGCGCAGGGATGAGACATCCGAGCACGATCGCTCCGCCCCAGAACACCCATGCCAGGCTTCCCGAGAAAATCGAGGAAGTCAAAACGGATGATTCCACAAGACCGGCCATCGGATGAGTCGGGTCGAAGTGGTATCCGACATCGGGTACGTTCATCGAAGCGATGAAGACGGCATAAGCAGCGACCGCAACCGCCATGACGACACCGGCGATAAGCGTGTACTTCACAGCGGGGGCTACCACGTCGTCGGTCTTAGTGGCGGCTGCGATGACCCAGATTCCGGCAGCACCGAGAACGAATGCTTGCGCCAGATAATAGAAGTACAGGATCGGCGTATGCCAAACAAGGCGCGAGGGCATTTCGTACGAGTGCGAGGTGATGACGACCATAGCGACTGCGGTGACGATAGCAAGTACCGCTGTCCACTTGGGTATCACGATGGAAGCGGCGAATTCTCCCTTGAAGAAGCGGGCGATCTTACCGCCATCGCTGTCGTCGCCGGCACTCTTCCACATCACTACGAAGAAGACGACCATGGCGATTGCCATCACAACGAGAGCGATCATTTCCTGCGTGATGCCCGATGTGATATGCCCGAACCCGTTGAAGATCCTCTCCCAATGCTGGAGGTGCGTGAAGGACGCGATTCCTCCGACTACCATCGCCAAGAACGATACGAGTAAGGCCACCGGCTGCAATTTGGTTCCCTTACCGACGAAGGCGAGAATACCTTGTGCTGCGAAGATGCCGGCACTCAAACAGATGAAAAGAGTGAATAAAATGAGTGGCCATTGAATTTCCATGCTCTAACCCCTCCATTCACGATTACGAAGAATGAACTTGTGCGAAGGTCCGTTTCCAACATCCGCCAAACTATAGACATCGGCTTCCGAGTATTCTTCGACATATTCATCGAGCGTGATGCGCGTATTCTGCATCTCTTCATACGAAATCGCCGAATCTTTCGGGAATATCGCGCTTTCGAACGTCCCGATACCCTTCTCGAGATCTCCGAACCAACGAGCACGGCTACCGCATTGGGAAACGCACTGTGGCAAGCTTCCCTCTTTGACGCGCTGCTCACAAAGGGTGCATTTCTCGACGACGCGCTGCTCTTCATTCAGATAGCGGACGTTGTACGGGCACGCCATGACACAGAACTGGCAGCCGATGCACTTCTCCTTGTCGACCTGGATCGTGCCGTCCTCCATCTTATGGGAAGCACCTGTCGGGCACACCTTGACACACTCAGCCTCGGCACAGTGCTGGCACTGGACGGGCAGGAAGTACATTTCGACGTCCGGCCAATCTCCGGATCCACCCTCGATCGGATTGGGTCCGATGCGCAGGGTCTTGATCCAAAACGAACCGACATCCACAGAATTGATCGCCTTGCAGGCGACGGTGCAGGCTAAACAACCTACGCAACGGTTGAGGTCCGTAACGATTGCATACTGAGTCATGGCCTTACACCTCTTCCTTGATCAAACTGCGGGCCGTCTGAAGACCGGCTGCACCGGGCAACCACTCTTTGAGGCGTGGATCGCTTGCATCATGGATGACAGCGACTCCATTGGGATCGCAAGGAATCGGATTGCCGAACGGGGAATTCTCGGCAGTCGCCTTGTAGACCTTTACGGGAAGACCGCGCAATTGCGAAGCACCGCAGATATGGCACTGGGCATATTTGTCCATGATGGAGTTGATATTGACAAGTTCGAAACCGTGACTTGCACTATCGATTTCCGGATACCACCAACCGTGGTTGGCGTTTACAACACCCTTGGAGATACCGTAATACAGGTCGAGTACCTGGCGGACTTTCCCGAACTCGCTTTCGATCCAAACCCAGTCGCCTTGTTCGAGGCCGAGCAGAGCCGCATCGTTCGGATTCATCTCCAGACGAGGGGCAGGCCAAAGCTCACGGCACCAAGGTAGCTGGCGGTGCTCCGAGTGGAAGTAGACAGGTTGACGCGAACCGGTCGTCATGGTGAAACAGTTCTCTTCGGCGTAGAGATCAGGGGCGACAACAATCGAATTCTTGGGCTCGACGAAGCGAGGGAAGATATCCTCGGCATCGACATATGATTCGATGATCGTTGACCAGACTTCGATTTTCGCGGTCGGCGTGAAGAATGCAGCCTTGCCGTCTACGAGAGGATAGAGGTTGTAACCACCCTGCTGACGACGATAACCCATCTCCCAACGACGGTAGGTACCCCAGCGCTCGGGATGATAGGTACGGCAGTCGAACCAACCTTCCTTCTTGAACTTCTCTTGATACGAGAAGAAGTCCAGACCGGCAGGGAATTCCTCGGTATGCCATGCATCGCAGGCGTCTTTCAAGACACGTGCTTCCATGTCTTCGTAAGAGCCTCCCTTTTCGATGAAGTCATACGAAAGGTTGAGCCACTCGTCATACGCGGGATCTTTTTGATTGAACGGAACGCCCATGCACTTGTAGAACAAGACGACGAAGACCGGGTCGAAGAGACAGTCGCCCTGCGGTTGGATTGCACGGGTACCTGCGCCGAAAATACCGCCGGCACCTTGCGATACACGTGTCGTATTGCACTCAAGCCAGTGCATAGTGGGGAATACGATGTCCGCGCAACCAT